>CAZPIL010000001.1:0-11784 GCA_964586705.1 uncultured Nitrososphaera sp.
GAGATTCTTGAGCGACTCTTGAAAAGCAGAATCAATTTGCGAAACAAGCTCGGTTTCCTTTTGTGACAAAACTTTGTTTATGGTTCGCTCTAAAGCAGAATTCGAACTCATATGTAGGAGGATGCCCGCTCCACGTGATTTTAACCTTTTGCCAAAAGCGCATGGACTCTTTTTGCAAAGTCAGACATTTTCTCCATGTGGCCACCTTCCCAGTAGACCTTGCCGCAAGAATTGCACCGGAAGAATAGTGAATGACTGTCGAGCACCTTCTCGGGTACTCCGTCTGCATCTTTGCGCGCCACTTCTTCCAGCAGCCCGTTGCAGGCTGCGCACCTTGACCCCATATTTGCGTCGTCAAGCGTCAGGCCGATTTTCAGGAGGACGTGCGCCATGTCTTCCAGATCTCCCTTGCCTTCGACCAAGACGCCACGGGCGCCGCGTTTTACTATTCTTTTGAAAAATTCCTTGTCTGCTGTCAATATAATCCGGCCCTGCTCAGTGCCGCGCCTGAGAATCTCATCGTCGTTCGTGTCTGCCATGTATTCAGTATCAAAGCCAAAGATGCGCAGCTTGCGCGCAAGGCTCCCGAGCATGGCGTCGGCTAGAAACGTCTCGCTAGGTGGCTTCGCCGCGGCAGACTTCACAGATGAACCGCTCTTCTTCATACTGTAATGAATCAGACCACTCGCCACATTCGTCGCAGTAGCCTGAGACCTTCCTCGCCGGCCGGGCTATTCCAAGCTCGCCTCTTATTATGGCTGCCTTTTCCGAGACGACGTCGACCAGGTCTGGCGTGACTGCTATTACGTCTGATGCAGAGATTATTCCTACCAGACGATTCTTGTACACAACACCTAGGCGCTTGATGTTGTACTTGCGCAAAAGGCGCGCAGCTTCTGTGATGCTCTCCTCGCTTTCAATCGTGTGGAGATCCTGCATCACGTCTTTTACGCGCAGCTTGGAGATATCGCCCTTTGCAACACCATTTACGACTATGTCAAAATCGGTGACAAGCCCAATGGGCTTTTCGCTTTCCATTATCACTATGCTGCCTATATTTTCAGACTTCATTTTCTTTGCGACATCGCTGACGCTATTGTCTGGCGAAGCGGAAATCACCGGGCTGTTCATGATGTCCCGGACCACCACGCGCGTGGTCATGTTTGCATCGGCGTGCTCCCTGACTGGCTTTTTTACCACAGAAGTTTGTTTACCCCCGGCTTCTAATTACCTTTGCTGCTTGCAAACGCGATGCGCGACTGGCCTGTAGGCAGAACCCTTACAAAGTCGTCCAGGCTGGTGTGTTTTATCGTCTCTGCAAGTACTTCGTCAGCAGATGATACTAGCGATGACTTGGCCTTCTTGGCCGCGTTCATAGGATCCATGCCTCCTTGCAGTAGGACGGCATACACCAACGCGTGTTTTTTTATGGCGTCTTCGGGACCGCAGGCAAGCGCCTCCCGGCCGTTCACCGACACTACCCCTACGGCAATCCTCACCTCTATCCCCTTGACATAGTTCCTCTTGCCTTCTATGACAAACGAGCCTTTGGGTAGGAACTGCCCCGTGGGTGCGCCCTTTTTCACCTGCGGAGGAAGCACCCAGTATGCGTCAGCGCTTGAAAGGCCGTCCTTCCATGCCCGGCTGAAAGCGACGGTAGCCTGGGCGACTTCGGCCAGGCTTTTTTCAATCGTGCCACTCTGTGCTGCTGCCGCTGCATTTTTTATTATGAAAAATGGCGAGCCGTGCACTTCTGCGTGGAACACGACATCTTCTTCTGTCAGATGCTTGCGTATGAGCGCCGAGTTGGACGACGCGTCGCGCCCTCCGATCACAAGGTATCCATCGCTTGTGACAAACCACCTGTAGCGCTCATACCATTCTTTTGACTTTTGCTTTTGTACTACTATTTTCTTGTGTATTGCAGCTGTCTGGCCGCGCAGCCTTTCGATCTGCTCGAGCAGCTTGGCTTGCGCCTCTTCTATTGTGGCATTGCCTCGCTCCATCTCCTTTGCACGTCCAAAGAGCATCGAGGCCAGCTTGGCGAGGTTTTCCTGCAGCTCCATCCTTTCGCCCACCACCTCGACGTATTTCACGCCCTTCTCTGATACGACCGAGGCGGGGTTTGCCGACAAGACGTCATCGAGCTTGCCGCCAGAGTAAGACGCCTGCATGAGCTCGCCTGCCAGCTTACGGATGGCCTCTGCCTTTTGCAGAACTGCCACCTTGGCCTTTTCCTGCTCCTGCAGGTCATGCTCCAGGACTGCAATCTGGTTGTCAATCTCGATGGTCTTGGCGCTACGGCCAATATCGAGGATCTCTGCGCTCAGGACCTCATCAAGTGCATGCATGAACGTTGGCACTTTTTTTGTGTCAAGCTTGGCCGCCTCGCCGGTGACTATGGGCAGTGCATCCACAGGCCTGCTTCCCTGCATCACGACTACAGGATCGTGGTTTTTCCCGGCGCTCACGTCTTCTGAAAGCGACTTTATTACGGAATACAACCTGCCCACCTCGTCTTCTGAAAGCGATCCTGCAGACCTGGAACCGTGGATCCCGGCCCTCCGAGCAACCTCTTCGACGAACTTTTTTGGCATCGAGACTCCGCGGCCAATCCAGCGTAGAACGTCGAGGTCCTTTGACATGTCCCGAAGCGACATGAGCTGGTCCTGTGTTAGCTGAAAAACGTCTATGCCCCTAGACGGAGGGAACGCGTATTTCAGGCCTACGGCAAGCGTCCTGTGCCGGACCTGTATGGGATTCAGGATGGCAAGTATCTTCATACCTTCGTCGCAGATGGCAATGTTGCCGCCGCCAAAAAATTCGCAGACTGCCACCCTCGCCTGCCCGTCGAGCTTGCGGAATTTTATTGACGCGATGCGCTCGACTCCGACCTGCTCTATTGACTCGATCTTGGCGCGCTCCAGTTCCGCTACGGCGGCGGTTTCAAGCCGGTTGTCTTCCACCGGCTTGAACTTCAGGTTCGTTATCCAGATGCCCCTGACCGAGAGAACAATTATGATGTCTTCCTGCGTCGGATGGTGCAGGCGCAAAAGGAGCGAGTCCTTCGTGACGGCATTTACCTGCGAGACATAATATCCGGAGGTAACCCTGGCCGCCATCTCATTTACCAGATAGCGCAGTTCAAGTCCGGATAGCTCCATACATCGTTATCGCTGCTCCGTCAATATTAATCGTGTACGACAGGGTGCCCACCCCCTTCCAAGTAGCCTGTCCGTGCTCGTCTCCTTCTTCCGACACTCAGCCAGTCAATCAATCAATCAATCGTCGAGTACCGTGCAGACGAACAAAGAATGACGCGCACGCACGCCCTGCTTGCCTGTACATTCTAGAATCAATACGCGTAGCAGAATCTTTCTTGGTGTACAAAGCCTTAAATTGATTCAAGGTGTTGCACGGCTGTGGCGCAAGGCGGTAGTGGTGGTGGCGACGACAACAGCAAGAACCCGATTAACTTTATTGGCCGCCTGTATGCGGTATCCACTCTTCTTGCACTTATCATGGCGGTCCCGGCAGTCGCCGTAGCGGTAATCACGCATTATGTGCTCCAGACTGACACTGTCATAACACTTGCCGCATCGCTTGTAACGCTGTTCATTGCCATGGGCTTTGGCATAAAGCTGGCAAAGCGCTTCGCACGGGCAAAGGGCGGCGCGTGATCTGGAACAACGGTCATATAGTAATTTGTGAAATTTACTTTGTGCCAAGCCTGAAGCAGATAGCGATGCAGCTGTGCACATGCACATGGATAGAAATCATGACAGGTGCCGGCATAGTGCTGTACATGCTCTATCTGCAGAACTATACGCTTGCAGCAGTCACGATCGCTGCGTTCGGCCCACTGATAGCATTCCACTTCGCAATAGACAGGCTAAAGCCGGCCAAGAGCGGGTGGCAGGGGCAAACAAGAATAAAGATACGCTCCCCTTCAGGCAGAGAGTGGCGGCCTCAGAACACCAGTTCTTCGACAGAGATTGCGCGTGCGCAGTAGCGGCATCTCAGCACCATCTTTTCCTTGTCCACTACATCGATGACTGACTTGATGTCCTCGCCGCTGTTGGTGATGCACTTTAGGTTTGGGCACTTGAATATCCCCGCTATTGAATCGGGAAGCTGTATCTTGCGCTTTTCTATCAGCCTGTAGTCCTTGATGATGTTGATGGTAGCCCGCGGCGCGATGAGTGCGAGTTTGTTAGTTTCGCTTGTCTCAAGGTAGCGGTTCTCCACTTTTATGATGTCTTTTTTGCCATGCTTGCTTGAAGGTACATTGAGTGCAACTGTGATTACCGTTCCTTCCTTTCCCGTGATGGCCAGTGCCCGGAGTACAAAGAGCGCCCTGCCAGACTCGATGTGGTCGATGACAGTTCCGTCCTTTATCCTGCGTACGAGTAGCTGGCTTGCCTCAGACATGAAGCAGCTCTGGCCGCGGATGATATATCTGCATATCGATGGAAAAAGTAACAAAGTATCGGGTTCTGTCAAGTCTTCGATTGATACACAACCCTGCCAACTCGCAGCTGACAGTAGCGGTAGAGACTCAACTTGCCTGCATCGACTTTCAGGATTACCGGCGTCACGCTCCCGGGTTCCAGTACCATTGCTTCACCTGCAGACCCTTTTTGTGGACGCTCGAACACACCCCTTTTAGTGCCTTCATCTTCTTCGCCATTACTAAAAAGGAAAGCGCGCCCTTTCGTAGATATGTTCATCGCAGCAACCACGTCACGGTCCATCCACTTTTGGCAGTCTGAGCACCAGAGTTGCCGCCTGTGGAATGGATCACCATGTCCTGCCTCTTGGAGTCTCTTTCCGCATCGAGGACAGAACTGCGATGTTCCTCTCGTCTTGCCTTTCGTTAATGTCAGTACTTTTACGCCTTCCCAGGCAGCCTTGTATTCCGTCTGTCTTTTCAGCTCGTAGAAGGGCCATGAGTTCATTTTGGCTCTGTAGTTTCTACCTTGGCCATTGCCTTTCTGATACAACTTGCGAATGAAGGTAATGTCCTCAAATACTATTGCTGCCTTTCTTTCCTTGGCATCCTGTACCATTGCTTTACTGACCTTGTGCAATAGTTGATGGACCCGGTTGCGCCTGCGTCTCCCGTACTTGTCAGTTATCATCTTTCGTATCCTCACGTCGCTGCGCCTGAATGAACGCATGACAGAGCGAGTATTTTCTGCTATCCTTACTGCCTGCGAGACGTCGAATATGATCACCCTTTCATGATTACCGTATGTCACATTTGCAAGGTTCCTGTCTACTCCCACGGTCTCTGTACATTCAGTCTCTGCTACCTGTTTAGAGTAGCAGATGCTTACTATATCAGCAGTATTGCCTGCTGTAAGTGTAAAAGAACGCACTGTCATGGCTTGTTCAGACAGGATTCTCCTGACATGAGAGTTGAGAGGGATGTCATAGTATTGCCTGCTGCCAAGTGGCACGCGCAGAATGTCATTATTCTCAATTTTAAAGCCATAACTAGAGATAAGCATTGCGCGCCTCATGTAGGGAGCCTTCGTTGGATAGCCTCTTTTGATGGATTGCTTTCTGTTTTTCAAAATACCTGCCGCCTTTGAGATAGCGTGCAGCTTGTAGTAGGAGATAATATGATACTTGTCAAGACTAGAATAACATAGCTTGGATAGCTGTTTCATTGTGGAGACGTCATTTGTGAGACCTGCTCTCAGGCAGTCGTTGACCATCTGCCTGAACGTTTCCATCATCCCCAATAGCTCTGGTGGGGGCTGGTAGGATTGCTTTACTGACTTGATTGCTGCTGCCGCTGCAGCGGCAGCAGGAACAACAAAAGTTTCAGGCAATTGAGATTACAGAAAGATAGCGTGCATATAAGGTAGAAGTCACTATGGGGAGAGGGGGAGGTAGGATGGTACGCTGAGCCATATAGACGGGTAGTGAAGAGGTCGTTATTCATCAACCGAAGACAATGGAACGTTCTAACGCAAGATTGATTATTCCGTACCGACAATGTAGCGTAGTGGGATTATTTAATCGCTGGAAGCCAAAAGGCAAGATGTACAGCCTGAAATGCACACAGTGTGGTGCCGGGTTTCTTTCAAGCTATAACTTGGATGCCCCAATATGCCCCAGATGTCTGCAAAAGACAAAGTCGCTAGACTCTACCATAGACCACGACAAGACGTGCAGCAAGTGCGGTTCAACAGGCGTGATGTACGGCAAGGATCAGTGCCATTCTTGCTATTTTGGATTCACAAAACAATAGTTTAGTTAAAGGTCACCGGAAAATTACAAAACTAGATTAATTGGTCAAAGGGGAGAGTCGCGGCGCCGGCAACACAAGAATCGGCGCCGCGGAGGGAGAACGGGATGCTCGGGAAGCTTCCAATTCTCTCCCCTTTTGCTTTAATTTAAGCACAAGCTGAACTTAAAGTGTATGCTGGATTCTTCCATTATCTTCCAAATAATGGTATTATATGCCACCTATTGGTGTACAGGGGACCGCAACAAAAAAGTGGAAAAAGCCAGTGGAGCGGGACAAGCTTGTCCGATCGGCAGGAGAAGAAGAGGCAACCCGTGCGTAAGGGCCAGTGTTATTGGGCGCTAGTTCACCCAAAAGTGAACGTATAGATCTGAAACCCCTCGCCCACTACATCAATCACGAGCGTGTGCTGGCCGTACCTGCTGTGTGATACCAGGTTGTAGAGTTTCTGCCCGTCTACCTCAAACCTGCCGTCCTCTCCGACATCTGCACCGGCATCTCCTGCCAGAGGCTTGCCGTCCACCGAGACATGCACTGTTCCTGCCCCGCCTGCCACGATATTGACTGCCTTGGCAGAGTACTCTAGCACTATTCTCCCAGTGATGCTCTCAAGCTCCATGCTGTCAGCCCTGTTGGTCCAGTCGCCTGACAGGTATATCCTGTTTCGCATGATATCGGCGTCGTCGGCAAGTGAGTATGTCACAGTCTGTTCTGGCTTGAAGCCTTCCGGATTGCCAAGGGGCGCCCGGGAATACTTGTAGCCAAAGTACAGCTCGGGCGTTCCTATCCGGCCAAAGTTCACACTCGATGCTCCATCAGGCCTCGCAGTAGATGCGTCAATATTGACATTAGTGCCCAGGTTTGCCGCGCGCTCTTGCAGCAGCGCCTGTATGACTTTTTCGGTATCTTCGTAGGCGCCCTCACCAATGTGATCGTAGCGAATGAACCCCTCGTCGTCAACAAGGTACTTGCGTGGCCAGTAGCGGTTCTCGTACGCCTTCCAAGTTTCCATGTCGTTGTCCTGTACTACTGAGTACTGGATTCCAAAATTGGAAACGGCTGCCTGGACGTTTTCCGGATTCTTTTCAAAGTCAAATTCCGGCGAGTGGACGCCTATTATTACCAGGCCCTCGTCGGCATATTTTTCGTGCCAGGCGTTGAGGTAAGGCAGCGTCCTTATGCAGTTGATGCAGGAGTACGTCCAAAAGTCCACAAGCACGACTTTGCCCCTCAAATCTGCAAGTGTTACCGGCTCTGTGTTGATGTAGTTGTTTATACCCTCGAGTTCCGGTGCCACGCGGAACTGCGACTTGTCTATCTGCGTCTTTGTGCCATTGTCGCTCACCGCAGAGATAAATCCTCCGTCGTTGCCCGAGGCCTGATTCAGGTCAGGGTTGTTAAAGTAGACTCCAAAGCCCACTATCAGTGCCACCACACCTATGCCCACTGCAAGGGCGCTCAGGTTGTCTGTGTTCATATCCCCCTCTCCAGGTTGATAATGTTTTCAGTCAGAGGAAAACTGGCAATTATCGAGAGCTGGTTCGTGAACACCAGTATGCCGATGATTATGAGCACAGCGCCCATTATCGGATTAAAGTACCTCAGGTGCCTGACCATCTTGCGTATCATTCCTGTGGCCTGCGAGAAGAATGCTCCGGTCACCAGGAAGGGCACTCCAAGGCCCAGAGAATAGGCAAGCAATGAATTGTAGGCCGCTCCGGGAGACGTCGCAGCAAGGGTCAGTGTACTTCCGAGTATGGGCCCGACGCACGGCGTCCAACCGGCTGCAAAGGCCGCACCGAAAACAAACGACGTGATATACGTGGTTTTGAACCGGGGCAGGTTTGTCATGCGCCTTTCAAAGTTGAGCTGCCTGAACTTTGTCGAAAGTATCAGGTAGACGCCAAACACTATGATCACGACCCCGCCTATCCATTGCAGAGACTCCTGAAAGCCCGTGCCGAGGTTGACAAGAACTGAGTTGAATATTACGCCCAGAACAGCAAAGACAAGCGAAAACCCAAGGACAAAATATACGGTGTTAAGAAAGATATTGAGCCGGGTCATACGCTTGACACTGACCTGCGACTGTCCCTGCCCTGATTTGTTCTGGTTCTGAATCTCAGAAAGTGTTGTCCCTGACAGGTAAGACACGAATGCAGGCACGATGGGCAGGATGCACGGCGAAAAGAAAGATCCAGCTCCTGCCAGCGCCGACACCAGGACGCTTGTCTCTACCAATTCAGCTGCAGCTCGACATTTTTGCACTTATACTTTTTTCCAAATTGGCACCAGATTCACAACCTGACGAACTAAAACGGCCTCACGGTGACCTTGAGGAGTGCACCGATGCCTGCAAGTTCTGCGATATGCACTCCAAGCAAATATGGCAGAAGCGGCTCCGCATAGAGCGGGGCCATGGCAAAGTATCCATATACAGCGATGCCATTGTGGAGTACAAGCATGGCTGCAAAAAACATCAGCCCAAGCGTGAACACCGCCTTTGTATTGACATACATCCGGCCGTACATGGCAAGAAGCACAGCCAGTACTCCTATGTTTATCAGGCTTACCGCTGCGCTGACATCCATCAGCATTGCCATGTACATGAAAAGCGGGGTCGGCTTGTCTTATTTACTTTTTTCCAGATCAGACCTTCTTCTCCTTCTTTTTCGTCCTTTTCTCGATTGAATCCTTGATTTCGTTGAATGCATCGATGTTGTGCTCCAGATAGTTTGATATGAAATAAAGCACGCCGTACTTTTCACCGGCCTTCGTGACCATGTTGTTCTTTTCAAGCACTTTGATGTGATGCTGGATGGCCTTGTAGTCCAACCCCATCGCTTCTGCCAGCCGGTTCATGTTGTACGGTTGCTCTTTGAGCAGATCGATGATCCTTATCCTGTTCTCGCCGCCCCGCGAGCCTGCAAACAGGAACCATAGCAGGCGCCGGGCGTCGGGGTCAGTCATCTATTGTGGGCACCGGTCCAAAAGATTTAAACTTGAAGAAAAGCCGGGACAGAGTAAGTGAGTGGTTGCAACTAGTCGTGCTTTTTGTCTGCCTTTTTCTTTCTCTTCAAGAGCTCCTTGCTGTCTGCCTTCAGGTTTGTCGCTATGACAACATAGTCGGGGTACTTGCGGGCCACCTGTCGAAAATCCAGGCATTCTTCATGGTGTTTTAGCTCTATCACCCCGATCCTTGCAAAGATTTCCTCTCTGTCCGCCATCTCGTCAAGTCGCAGTATCTTTTTTGGCACCGTGCTGCTTGGGTATGGGATGAACCTCATCCCTTCAGGTGATACTTCGACTTTATCTCCATAGTTGTTCAGGTTCTCGTCATCCTCCCTCATGAGCTTGATAGAATAATAGTATCTCGAGTCAACTGGCATATTGCAAAAGAAGCAGGGCATTACTTCCCTGTTCAGGTTCAGGCTATCAAAGAGACCCAATCGGTAGAGCTAACCAAAAGACCGGCATATAAGCAGGTCGTTCTGGCTTTTTGTAAATTATGTCTACCCACAATCAGTAAACGTTTCCGTTCGCCTGTACGAATAACCAATTACGATGGTAGCCGCTGGATATATCCGGATTCAGATCGGTATGGCGGTTTTCATGGTTATTTGACACTGCCTAATCGAGGGAATCTTTTTTAGAGAAGCTGAACGTTCAACCTTCCACGGATATGAGCGAAGTGCAGGACGTAGTAGACAGGTTCAATGTGCTGGACAGCGCGCTCAAGCAGACATTCTCAAAAGTTGATCCCCTTCTGGTTGTCTCACTTATTTTCGATAGAAATGCCAACAGGAAGGACATCTACACTCTGGAAATCATGATGAAGCCCGGACAGGATACTGACAGCATTCGCCAGCGCGTCATAAATAGAACAGGGATGTCACCCGGCTTTTACCTACATGGCACAAAAATGATAGTCACCCATGTGCTCGATTTGGAGTTCTTGAAGTGGATTAACGACCAAGACTGGATCGTCAGTATCAAGGGCTCAAAATACGGTGCCGGCGGTTCGAGCAGCTTTTAGCGGCTCGATCGAACTGCCTGCTACAACATCCTCTAATGCACCACCTGCAGAGCTATAACGGCCGTAAGAAAGTACGCACTTGATCTGCCGCGGATACTACAATATCTCTGTTAGCTAACCTTATATCTGTGTAAAAACTACACAAGTACAGACAAAGGTTTTACGGCAGTAACTATGACGTCAGAACTTTTGTAGCAGAATAAACAGAAAAAGTGAGAAAAATGACAAAGACGTTTGAAGAATTAGGTCTGAGCGCAGAATTAACCAAGGCGCTCAGCGAGAATGGATTTATAGCGCCTTTCCCCATCCAAGAAGCAGCTATCCCGCTTGTCTTGGGAGGTAGAGATGTAATTGGGCAGGCGCACACAGGAACCGGCAAGACGGCAGCATTTGGACTGCCCATTTTGGCCCGAGTGAGCAACGAGGGCCCTGTCCAGGCGCTGGTGCTTGTGCCGACAAGAGAACTTGCGGTGCAGGTAACAAATGAAATTAGTCGGTTGGCAAAGTACACAGGGATAAGAGCAGTTGCCATCTACGGCGGACAGAGCATAAACATACAGATGGAGAAGATAAGGCGTGGTGTCCAGATAGTGGTCGCAACGCCGGGAAGACTCATCGACCACATCAAGCAGGGTTCGATAATACTTGACGATGTCAAGTTCGTTGTCCTGGACGAGGCTGATAGGATGCTTGACATGGGATTCATAGATGACATCAAGTTCATCCTGTTCTATGTCAACGATGAACGGCAGACATGCCTGTTCTCCGCAACCATGCCGCCTGAGATCCTCAGGCTTGCAGAGGAGTACATGAAGCACATAGAGCACGTCAGGCTTAACGAGGAGGAAGTCACGCTTGACACCATCGAGCAGTCGTACCTCATAGTAGAAGAGCGCGAAAAGTTCAAGCACCTGTGCAACTTTATCAAGCAGAACAAGGATGCCAAGGCGCAGACTATTGTGTTCGCGGCAACCAAGTCTCGCGCAGACAGGGTAGCTTACCAGCTCCGTCGCGACAACTTTTCGGCAATCGCCATACACGGCGACCTGACGCAGCGCCAGCGCGATAGCGCCATGTTCAAGTTCAGGAAAGGTACAGAGGACATACTAGTAGCCACAGACATAGCTGCAAGAGGTATTGACGTGCCGGCTGTGGGCAACGTTATCAACTACGATGTCCCTGAGGAGACTGACCTGTATTTCCACAGGATTGGCAGAACAGCCAGGGCAGGAGCCGCAGGCAGGGCGATATCTCTTGTCTCTGCAGAAAGGAAGGCAGACTTTGAGAGGATACTTGAAAAGACTTCGCTGCCGATACGCAGGCTCAATGACGAACTCGGAATCGCAGTTCCCATGGCCCAGCCGCGCATTGCAACAGTTGGCGGATACCGCAGGTCGTACGGTGGAGGCTATGGCGGCGGCAACAGGAGCTATGGCGGAAATAGAGGAGGCTATGGCGGCGGATACGGGAACCGGGGTTATGGCGGCGG
>CAZPIL010000001.1:11884-25545 GCA_964586705.1 uncultured Nitrososphaera sp.
GCGGCGGAAGACGCGGAGGCTATGGCGGCGGCAACAGGAGCTATGGTGGCAACAGAAGAGGCGACTATGGCGGCAACCGCGGCCGCTACTACTAGCGGAATCATTTTTAAGTCCCGCACGACCCTTTTTTTATCATGTCTTTTGGCGTCGACACGCTTGGCGGCCTTTCAGAGAAGCTGAAACAGCTGTCAGACGATACACAGAACATGTACGAGTCATTCATTGACGCCACTCAGCTGTACAAGCAGGGCAAGATGAACGAGAAAGAGTATTTTGCAAGGATAGGCGACTACCTTGTGGCAACTTCGGCAATGAACTTCCTTGCCATCAGAGTCATCTTTGAGATCAAAAACGCGCTTGAAAAGGGGAGTTCGATGAAGAGCCCTACAGGAGGCGTCGCCTCAGGCGCGCCGCCGCAGCAGGCAGGTTTTGGCGTCGGAGGCTTTGTCGGCACAGGCGGCTCGGTCGGCCCGTCGTCCGGCTATACTATGCCGTCACCCGAGGCAGAGCCCACCTTCAAGCCGGTTGACATCGAAGTCCAAAAGAAATCGACAAAGAACTGCATAATATGCGGGGCATCCATACCTGCGCAGGCCAAGTTCTGCAGCAAATGCGGCAGGTCGCAATAATTAATAGCAACTTTTCCGCACCGGTATCATGGCCAAGGTTTTCAACGGCAGGACAGCTACGGATGATTACATGTCCACACACTCGCTTACATTCTCAACCCCCGAGATGACACTTCGCAAGTTTGCATTATGGCTTGGCGAGCAGGTCAGCGCACAGGGAGGAAAAGAGCAAGTTCCCCGGCTGATGCTATACATACAGGAAAAAGGCGCAAAGAAGGATTACGAGTTTGCGCCAGACATTGACGACACGTTCAAACCAACGGGCGCGGTGACAGAAATGTACAGCGATGCCTCCTCTGCACCAACCGAGCAGATGTCACCCCCGAAGCTGACGCCGCTTGACAGGGAGACGCTTGAGCCGGAAGCCAGGTTCTGCATCAGCTGTGGCCAGAAGCTAAAGGCAAACGCGCGGTTTTGCACCAAGTGTGGCAGCCAGCAGGGCTAGCGCTGCTCCCTTTCTTTGAATGCCAGGTAGCATTCGTTGCAGACGGTCTTTGAAAAAAGAAAGTTGAGCGAGTAAAACCACACCCTGCCACATGACTCGCACGTCTTCATAACATACTTTCAAAAACCTGATGGATAAACCTATAGCGAAAAATAGCCGGGCGCAGCAAGGTCTGTTGATTGAAGGTAGTGATAACGGGCTGCCCTGGCACAGGTAAGCACACCAGCGCAGAGCTTGTAGCTGGGCCACTTGAAGCAAAAGTGATAGACGTCAATAGGCTGGCCATCGAAAATGGAGCAGTTGCAGCCAGGACCACCAAGGGTCTGGAAGTCGATCTTAAAAGGACGGGCAGGCTTCTTGCAGGCACCTTGAAAGAAAGGGGAAATTTCGTGATAGTGGGCCATCTGGCACCTTACGTACTGAAAACAGCAGGGATCGACATGGTTGCGGTGCTCAGGCGCTCGCCCGCGCGGCTTGAAGAAACCCTGCAGCATCGCGGCTATTCCAGAGAAAAGATCAATGAGAACATCTCTGCAGAGATACTCGGCATAATGCTCTACGACTCGATAAAGTCGTTTGGCAAGCGCAAGATCGCCGAGTTTGATACTACAGGAAAAGACCCCAAGCAGACTGCTGACGACATAGTTGCCACTGCGCAAAAGAAAAAGCCCCGGCGCGCAGGCACAATCGACTGGCTTGCAGTCATTTCAGAAGACGAAGTGCAAAAGTATTTTGCCTATTGAAATTGCGGCGCGCAGCTGACCTTCTGTGACGGCCTCTATCCTAAAAATTCGTATATATACAACGGAGCGGCTGAGATTGTCATGGCAGCAGTTGCAGCAAGAAGATTTGGTGAAGAGACGCTTCAGTTTGTTGGCAAAAAAGTCGCTGTAGAGACATCAGATAGCAAGGTTTACAACGGCACGCTTACTGGGGTCAATGACAAGCTGGACGTGATCTTGGACAATGTCGAAGTATACGGGATAATGAAAATGATCCTGAACGGTGCGTTTGTGAAGGAGATACGCCTGATGGAAAAGCCCTTTGACTTCAAGGCGCTTGCCGATAGGCTTGCGCGCGTGTTCCCGGGGCTTGTCAAGGTCCGCGAAGACGTGGGCGCCATCATCGTGATGGACAAGATCAAGGTCACACAGTCAGGCGTCGAGGAGGGCACAGGCCTATCTGCAGACAGGGTCAGGGCAGTCTTTGACGAGTTTGTGAAGGAGACAAAGAAGTAGTGTTTGAGGTCCGGTACACGGATCTTGCGGCCCGCATAGGGAGGCTCGATACGCCCCATGGTGCGGTAGAGACACCCGCGTTCGTGCCCGTCGTTCACCCCGTGAGGCAGACAATAAGCCCGCAGTTTCTAAAAAAGATGGGCTTTGATCTAGTCATAACAAACGCGTACATCACGCTCAAGCAGTACGGCGACGAGGCACGAAGACGGGGCATACACGACATAATTGGGTTTGACGGGGCGGTGATGACAGATTCGGGAGGATACCAGGTGCTAGAATACGGTTCTGTAGAGGTCGAGCCGGCAACAATCGCACAGTTTGAAAAGGACATTAAAAGCGACATACCCATACCCCTCGACAAGCCGACAGGGTACGGTCTCCCCTACGAACGCGCCAAGCAGTATGTGGATATCACACTTGAAAACTGTCAAAAGACGCTGATAGTAGCAGGCAATACGGACGCGACATGGGTAGGCCCCGTACAGGGTGCCGAGCATTTTGACCTGGTAGAAAAATCCGCAACCGCGCTTGATGGTATGGGCTTTGAATTCATGGCGCTTGGCAGTCCGGTCGAGCTGATGGAGGCATACGAGTTTGCAACGCTTGCCCGCATGATAGCAAGGGCGAAAAAGGCCATACCGGCAAAGCCTATACACCTCTTTGGCGCCGGCCACCCGCTCACAATACCGCTTGCAATAGCTCTTGGCTGCGACACGTTTGACTCGGCATCGTACATGCTCTATGCCAAGGACGATAGGTACATGCATCCAGGTGGAACCATGAGGCTTGCCGAGCTCAAGTACCTGCCCTGCCAGTGTACCGTGTGCACATCATATACCGCTGACGAGCTGCGCGCCCTCGATAAGGAGCGCAGGATGGTCGAGGTGGCAAGACACAACCTGCACATCTTGAAAACAGAAGTGGACGCCACAAAGCAGGCAATAATGGACGGTAGGCTGTGGGAGTATGTCATGCAAAAGGCCAGAGCACACCCCAAGCTTATGGAAGCGGTACAGATTTTTTCAGGCGAGGAGTTTGGCTACCTCGCAGGGGGCACGCCGGCGTTCAAGGAAAAGGCGATTTTCTTTTTCGATGCAATCGACCAGCACAGGCCCGAGGCGCGCAGGTACAGGAGACTTGTCTCGGAGTTCAGGACGCAGAAAAAAGCGCTGGTGCTGTTTCCCGAAGGGGAGGTACATCCATTTTATGCTACGCGGGGTTTCAGGGAGCTTGCAAAAAAGTTTCCGGATGCGCAGCTGGCCACCTACAACCCGTACTTGGGAATCATCCCGGCAGAGATATCTGACATTTTCCCGGCGTCGCACAACGTGACTGCAAGGGTAGAAAGGGCCGCCGGCGACTACCCGACGTTCACAGAATCGTTGACAAACTTTACCGCAGCCAACAGCTTTGGCGATGTTGTAGTGGTAGCAGACCCGTTCATGAAGCAGGCAGTAGCAGAGGCAAAGCTAAAGGCCCACGTGGAAGACTATTCTGATCACGTCGTTGAAAGGCTTTAGGCTTCCGTCTACCCCACAGGCCGCAGCAAGGCAGCAGATGAGGCTTGCAAAAAGGGTAGTCGCGCACGACGACTTTCGGGAAATAGAGCTTGTGTGTGGGGTCGACGTATCTTACCGTCAAGGCGTGGCGCATTGCGCCGCCGTAGTCGTAGACCGCAGGTTAAATGCTGTCGAGCGCGTCTCTACAAAAAGCGCGATAACGCAACCGTACATCCCGGGTCTTTTCATGTTGCGCGAGGCAGGTCCTGCCCTTCGCACGCTAGGAAGGCTGAGCCGATATGATATGCTCATGGTCGACGGTCACGGGCTTTTGCATCCGCGCCGGTGTGGCCTTGCATCCTACCTTGGTGTGCTGCTCGACAAACCAGCAATAGGCGTCGCCAAGAGCCTGCTGTGCGGAACTATCAGAGGCAGCAATGTGGAGCTTGACGGCAAGACCATGGGCTCCATCATCACAGGGAGAAAGAACCTGTACGTGAGCGTCGGCCACAGGATATCACTAGAGTCTGCAGAAGCATTTGCGAGAAGCATGACAAAGGTGGGAGAGTGGCTGCCAGAGCCTCTGCGGATGGCAGACACTTATTCTAGGCTTTGACAGTTATCGGCTTTTCTTCTGCCTTTTCCAGCTCGGGCTCGGATTCGGCCAGTCTTTTTACTTTGTACTTGCGGGGTACGTCATAATACATGTCGCACATTGCGGTATTGATCGCAAGACGAATAGATAAGCTTTAGAAAAGAAAATGAAAAAAGGAAAAAGAGAGTGGATGGGATGCTTAACCTTCTTCCCAGCCCTTGCTGAACACGCCGTTCTTGTGCAGCGGTACTGGTTGTCCTGCGGTGTATTCCATCGGCCTCATCCAGAAGATAGCGTGTGTTGGACACACACCGACGCATGCTCCGTCAGAGATACATCTTTCTGGATAAAACACGAATGCCTTACCCCTCTTCCATCCTTCTACCGGCTTGACTCTGAGTACGTCTGGACCGAGTGCGGTGCAGATTTCTACACAGAGTGCGCAACCGATGCATCTTTGCTCATCGACGTCTGGAAGTATAGCAATTGGCATCTGTTAAATCACTAAACGAAGAACACTGCTCGAAACTATTTAAACCCTATGCAGATCTCAAAACACTGTTATACATTCAAAGAGCTCGCTGTTGATCGTTATTGTCATTGTTGTCTGTTTAGCAGGTTGCTCGGAAACATTTCAACAAATGCGCAATGTCGGTGCAGTCTGCAGAATCGTTGAAAGACGAAAAGAAAGTAAAAAGAGAAAGAAGAGGAGCCGTTACTTGCCGCCGGTTCTCAGGACGTCAACCTGTCCACTGTGCAGCCAGTCCTTGAGCTCTTCGTGTGTTGGCTTGGCATCGTGCTTGCCGGCCAGGTGAAGATGCAGAAGAACGTAGTTAACCTGGTTGAGCAATGGCTTGTTTGCCTCGTCGCCCTTGCGAGCCTTTGTTTTCAAGTCAGCTGGAACAGTCTTCCACCAGTCGTCGAATTTCCTAACCATAAGTCAGGTTTTACGTCGCAACTTAATAAGCGTTTTGGGATTCTTAAACGCTGTTATGTGGTATTAGTAGCAGGAATCAATGTTTTCCGCTGCGCGCCAAGCAAATTATAGGGTGTATATACGATGTGCATGTTGTGCCCTTCAAGCTTGATGAATTGAGGCAGGCGCATGCGGCCTACCAAGAGTTTCTGGGTAAAAAGCCGCCAGTGCATCATGCGCGCTATATTTTCCCATTCTTTGTGGGGTCGTATTTTTCATACCGCAAAGTCGATGTGAGTCGAGTTGTGGCTACTGCAAAGTCTGTAAAGGATAATCCAACCTATCTTGACATTGGCTGCGGATATGGAGACTTTTTGGAAAAAGTGCGCGGGTTTCTGCCACAGGCAAGAGGGATCGAAAAGGAAGGCGGCATATTCGAGTTTGCAAAAAGACCGGATTACGTAGAAATCACCGGCGTCGAGCGCGGGTTTCCGGCAGTAGACGTGGCATTTGTAGGCTGGATGGAGCCCGGCACAGACTTTCGCAGTCAAGTTGCCGGTTCCGCAAAATGCGTGATAACAACGTTTGACGCCGGCGGCCAGTGCGGGGTAAACGGGGGGTGTGAGTACGACGAATTTGGGTTTGAACAAATTGCCTGGTGGCGTTCGCCCTCATGGATAGACGTCAACACCGAGCTCATGAACAGGTACTATACGCCCTCGCTGACTGCAGATGAAAAGGAGCGACTTGCAAGGCTTCGAAGTGCCCACAATTTTTGGTACATCTATGCAAGGCCAGAGATCGCACAACGCGTCAGGACCGGCCTGAAGGCGCACCTTGCAGCGGCAGAAGGAGGAGAAGGAGGAAAGGCGGCGGCAAACGACCGCTACGATTTTGAGTCCGTTCTGGACGAGTGCGGGTTTGGCTACATGGAAGAGCTATCCACACTCACCAACGCGAAAAAGCTGTGGGAGGTGATGTTTGACTAGTGCCCTTTTTCACGGAAGACCTGCGCAGCGCAAGAAAGTCCCTTGAGCAGTACAGGGCCAGTACGGCATCGCCTCATCATGAAAGGTATAGCTTTCCTTTCTTTTCAGGAACCTACTTCTCCTACAGGAAGGTAGACGTCAGGCGCGTTGTCGCAATAGCCAAGGCTATCAATGACGAGCCTAGTTACCTTGACGTTGGATGTGGATATGGCGATTTCTTGAAACGAGTAAGGGAGTTTTTGCCCAAGGCAGAAGGCATTGAAAAAGACGGCGGCATATTTTACAGCCTTGGTATTGCAAAGCCCGACTATATCACAATATCTGACGCACACTGGATTGGCAGGCGCTATGATGTGATATTCGTAGGCTGGATGGAGCCCGGACAAGACTACCGCGACCCTGTTGCAAAGAATACCGATGTCGTTATCACGACACTGGATCAGGGTCTGAGCCTTGCAGCCGAGTTTGACGGCCACGGTTTTGACCTAGTGGCGTACTGGCGCACTCCCTCCTGGGAGGATGTCAATATCGAGATAATGAACAGATACTACACAAGTATGACAGGTGAAAAGCGCGAAGAACTGGCCAGAAGCCGCGGAGCCCACAACCTTTGGTACGTGTACACAAAACCACAGGTGACCTCCAAGGTCAAAAGCGCCCTGAAGGCGCACCTTGCAGCGGCAGAAGGAGGAGAAGGAGGAAAGGCGGCGGCAAACGACCGCTACGATTTTGAGTCCGTTCTGGACGAGTGCGGGTTTGGCTACCGGCAGAGGCTAGAAAACCCCTCGGTGCAGGATCCGCTCTGGCTTGTAAGGTTTGATTAACCAGTACCAAATCCAAACTTGCCGGAGCAACCGCGAACAGCCCACACGATGGCTCTGAATGGATCTTAATTAGCAAACTTTAAAGCGCCTTTAATAGGGATCGCAGCTGCGATAAATTGAAAGTTCAGGTTATGGGGGCCGCAAAAGAGGTCGGCCGCTCTGCTTTCCTTGCAAGCTGCGATGGAACTAACGTGCTAATGGACTATGGAGTGCTTCTCAGACGAGAGCCGATATTTCCTATGCACGTCAAGCCAAAAGAAGTTGATGCTGTGGCGATAACCCATGCACATCTGGATCATTCCGGATTTGTTCCGTCCCTCTACCTCTCGAGCTCGACGGATATTCCTGTTCTTGCCACACTTCCCACATTTGAGCTGTCAGAGCTTCTAATAGAGGACATGATAAAGCTATCAGGGTTTTACCTGCCGTTTGAATACATCGACGTCATGACCATGATGAAGAGCTCAAAGAAACTGCAGTACCGCCAGCCACACTTGGTAAGAGACGTAAAGGTGACACTGCACGAGTCAGGGCATGTTGTCGGCGGCTCGACAGTCGTCATAGAACATCAGGGCAAAAAGTTGTTTTATACGGGCGATATCAACACCCGCGGATCAAAGCTGCTGCGCCCTGCAGACTTGGACTTTGGTCCTGTTGACATGATGATTATAGAGAGCACCTACTCGCAGGCAGAGCAGACGCCCCGCGAGCAGTCCGAGCGCGAACTCATAGAATTCTGCTACGAAGTGATAGGGCGCGGAGGCACGATGTTTATACCGTCATTCTCTGTCGAACGCGCGCAAGAGATAGCCTGCGTTCTAGAAGCATATGATTTCAAGCACAAGGTGGTGATGGACGGCATGGCGCTAAAGGCAAACGAGATAATGAGCAGGCATCCCACATTCTTGCGCGATCCCGAGGCATTCAAGCGCGCGATAGGCGGAGCAGAGTGGATAACCGGCTGGAGCAGGCGCAAAAAGGTGGCAAAAGAGCCCTGCGTGATAATATCCCCCGCAGGCATGCTCGTTGGCGGCTCTGCCATATTCTACACGCAGGCAATAATGAACAGCGAAAAGAACGGTATCGCCCTTGTGTCGTATCAGGGCGAGCACACGCCGGGCAGGATGCTTCTTGACAAGCGCGTCGCAAACTTTGACGGCAAGATGCACAAGTGCTATGCCGACGTAAGGCGCTTCGAGTTTTCAGGACACAACAGTCGAAGCGAGCTTTTCGAGATCCTGGACCGCGTACAGGGGAACCCAAAGGTTCTCTGCGTGCACGGAGACGGGCCTTCATGCGAAAAGTTCGCGGTGGAGATAAGGGAAAAGTACGGCTACGACGCGCACGCGCCAGAACAGGGCGAAGTTGTAGAGGTATGATAGTAAAGAACACCGATCCATACAAGATGAAAAAATGTGTCAAGTGCAAGCGCGACATTTCGCTCAACGAGCGCTATTTCACATACCCGCTGTCGCTGCAGCAGATGTGCCTTGCATGCGCCGAACACGAGATCCCAAAGACGATAGAGTCGCTGCAGAAAGACCTGGAGAAAATAAAGTCCGGCTAGACGTTCATTTCCTTTCTCAGTGGCGCATGCTCGACGCCGCCCACTTTGCTTCCAGGGTTGATGTATGTGTACCCTGTTTTTGTGATGACCTTGCCGTGCACCGCGCCAAATACCTCGAGATCGCCTTTTTCGTTGACGACATTTCCCTTGACTATGCCGGTGAGCCTGCACGAGCCTCCCCTGACAAGCACGTTACCAAGTACGTTACCCTTGAGTTCCAAGTAGCCTGAATTGACAATGACATCGCCTACTACCTCGCCGATGAGCATGCCCTCTTCGTCGAAGGTAACCGAACCTATACGCTTACCGTCCAGTATCTTCATTGTCTATACTCATTCGTTCCAGCGTGATGCGACATTAACAGGCAAGTGCATGGAAATGCACAAAGAGGTGAAATCATGCTACTCCCGCCTTTCAACCTTCTTCCAGACAGTTCTGCCTTTATGATCCATCAGTTCTATTGAGCGTTGCGCTAATTGTTTGCGAATATCATCGGCTTCTTTGAACTTTTTCTCCGCCCTGAACCGATTTCGTTCTGCGACGAGCTTTTCCACTTCCTGTCTCTCCTGCCCGGTAGCTTCTATGACCCTGAGTCCCAGGATACCCATCATCTTTTCAAATGCAGGCAGTGCTGCCCTAGCTGTGCCGGCTGTCAGTTTGTCAGATGCTGCGAGCTGGTTCAGCCCTGTCACGAACTTTAAGAACGCGGTGAGCGCAAGCGATGTATTCATGTCGTCGTCCATAGCTACTTCAAACTCCCGCAGCTCATTTGTTTGAATGACAGCGGGATCGCCAGGCTGTTCTGCAGAAGCTCGTATCTCGTAGGCGCAAGTTTCTATCTGCCGCCAGCGCTGTGCCGACTCTTTCAAGAGCTCATCGGTATAATCAAGGGGTTTTGCATAATGAACGGAGAGGCAGTACAGCCTCAGCGTGTTCATGCCCCAATCAGAAAGCGCCTTTTCAATTGTCACTATGTTGCCAAGGGACTTGCTCATTTTTTGCGAGTTTATAGTTACCATGCCGGAGTGCATCCAGATCTTTGCAAATTGCTTGCCGGTATACGCCTCCGACTGGGCTATTTCGTTCTCATGGTGCGGGAAGACGAGATCATGGCCGCCGCCATGTATCTCAAAGCTGGATCCAAGGTATTTCAGCGCCATGGCCGAGCACTCGATGTGCCAGCCCGGGCGCCCCTTGCCCCATGGACTATCCCACGCAGGAGACTCGCTTGAAAACTTCCAGAGCGCAAAGTCCATCGGATCCTCCTTCGAGGCGTCGACTTCTATCCTCGCCCCTGCCTCAAGCTCCTCGGAGGGTTTTCTTGATAGCTTGCCATAGCCTTCAAAGGACTTTACCCTGAAATACACGCCGTTCAGGGTCAGATAGGCGTGGCCTTTTTCAATCAGCCCTTTTATCAGCTCCACCATGTCGGCAATGTGCTCCGTGGCCTTGGGATGCATGTCTGCTGCAAGCACATTTAGGCGCTCAAAGTCATGGAAGTAGGCGTCGATGTACCTTGCAGATATCTCCTCCGCAGACTTGCCCTCAGATTTGGCGCGGTTGATTATCTTGTCATCAACGTCGGTAAAGTTCTGCACAAAAGTCACCTTGTAACCCCGGGACAAAAGATAGCGCCGGAGCACATCAAAGACAATGACTGTACGTGCATGTCCAATGTGCGAGCTGTCGTAGACAGTCACGCCGCAGACGTATATCCTTACGGTATTATCGAGTGGCGCGATATCTTCATGCCGGCGTGTGAGAGTGTTGTACAGCTTCACCTGACTTTTTAGTCAAGGGTGGCGTTATAAGCTTGGCGAGGGGGA
Organism: uncultured Nitrososphaera sp.; assembly: GCA_964586705.1. Taxonomy (GTDB): domain Archaea; phylum Thermoproteota; class Nitrososphaeria; order Nitrososphaerales; family Nitrososphaeraceae; genus Nitrososphaera. The sequence goes on from CAZPIL010000001.1 coordinate 22,413, forward strand.
AGAGCCAATTTCTTTCTTTAGGCAAAGGTCAAGGTGAGTCCTTCCTTTCAGACATCAACGTAAATGTCGCCGTCTTTGAGGTCTACCCTGTAGGTGGTCATTTTGACACCCGAGAGGTAATCAAGGAGCTCGCCTGTGCGGACGTTATAGTGCCACGAATGCCATGGGCACTCCACGACTTCTCCGTCGAGCTTGCCCGGCGCTATAGGTTTGTCCTGATGGCGGCAGAGAGCCTCCAACGCATAGTACTTGCCGTTAGCGTGAAAAAGCGCGATCCTAGTCCCGTTGACGTTTACCTCCTTGCCAGAGTTATCCCCGATCTCTCCCTGTCGGGCAACCTTTACAAGTGCCAATCCAGATGGACTATTCCTTCTGGTTATAAAATGGATTCGGAAAGAGCCTGGCTCCACCACACCTAAATACGGCATTTGACGCCCATGATAACAAATGTCAGCGTTCAAGCTTGCTACAATGGGCATCGTAGGACTTTTCGTGCTCGCTGCAGCGCTTTCATACTATGGCTATGCCAGCACGGTCTACCCCGTGGACAGGGCGCTGGGCAGCCTTGCGAGGGCAGAGTCAAGTCAAACTCCTTCCGAGCTGGCCACTTTTGTGCTCGAGGCAAAGAAAGACCTGCCAGATAGCGGCAACCCAGTATGGTCTTTTCCAACTGCAAAGACAGATTTTGGGCTAATCCAGCTGGAGCTTGACCGCGTGCTTTCAAGGGCAAACTCGATAGCATCGCTAGAGCCGCACAGTAGCGCCTACAGCACCGGCATGAATGATGTACACGTAACGCTTGCCGCGATACAGGAAGACGTGATCGACGCGATACCGTACATGTACGTCAGCACCACGAACATGGCCATTAGCGCGGTATGGATTGCCATCATCCTGGGACTATTTGCAGTCATGAGGAGAGGCAAATCCCGCTTCCAAGAACTGGACAGCCAGTAACCCCTATGCGCGCTCTGCCTCGTCCGGATGCAACGGCAGGAAGCAAAGTCAGCAGCAGTAGTAGTAATAGTAGTGATAGTAGCGGCTCGCTTGCCGGGGCAGGGATGCTGCGGTATGAATGGGCCCGCCGGACCATGTCCATAGTTGAAAAGGTGGCAAAGGCCAAAAAGCCGCTTGAGGGTTTTCGCGCCGGTTTTTGTCTGCACGTCACCAAGGAGACGGCCGTGCTTGTCATGGCCGCCAAAAAGATGGGCGCCGAAGTTGCGCTATGCTCGGCAAACCCTCTCTCCGTGCAGGACGACATTGCAGCATTTTTGCAGGGCGAAGGCGTTTCCGTATATGCATGGCGAAACGAGACACAGGCAGAATACAGAAAATGCATAAGTGACGTACTCGCATTCAGGCCCGATATTGTCACAGACGACGGGGGTGACTTGCATCATGCAGCTCACAGAAAGAGGACGCGAGGAATAATCGGCGGAACAGAGGAGACTACGTCGGGCGTAAGGCGCCTGTCGGCGATTGAAAAATCAAAAAAGCTGCGCTACCCTGTGATCGCAGTCAACAACGCGCGCACCAAGTATCTTTTTGACAACCGCTATGGCACGGGCCAGAGCACGCTTGAAGGCATCCTCAGGGCGACAGGGATGCTTCTTGCTGGCTCCCGTACAGTTGTGTGCGGCTACGGTTGGGTGGGCAAAGGAGTGGCGGCAAAACTCCGCGGCATGGGAGCCGCAGTTACCGTTACAGAGGTTGACCCGGTCAAGGCGCTTGAAGCAAAGATGGACGGCTTTTCAGTCGCGCCGCTTGCAGAGGCAGCAGGGCAAGGAGACCTCTTTGTCACGTGTACGGGCCAGACGGGCATAATAAGAAGAGAGCACTTTGAAAAGATGAAGGACGGTGCAGTGCTTGCAAACACCGGTCACTTTGATGTAGAGATAGATGCATCATTTCTGTACAGAAACTCCAGGCCGGTGGAAGTAAAGCAGGGCGTTGAGCGGTTTGAGTTTGGCGGCAAAAAGCTGTACCTGTTGTCAAAGGGCAGGGTCGTAAACTTGGTCGCCGCGGAAGGCCATCCTCCGGAAGTGATGGCACTGTCATTTGCAAACCAGCTTGCTTCCATCCTGTACATCGCCAGAAACCACGCAAAGATGCAGAATAAAGTGTATCCTGTACCGGATAGCATAGATGACGAGGTTGCGCGTCTGGCCCTTCAGGCGATGGGTGCCAGAATCGACACCCCTACTGCAAAGCAAAAGAGGTATCAAAGGTGATACCTTAAAATCTGGTGCGCGTCTTGGAAAGCCGATGCCGGCAGGCGCGATTATAACAAGCGCACTCCCCTATGCAAACGGAGAGATACACCTCGGGCACATTGCCTCCACATATCTGCCGGCGGACATATTTACGCGCTTTCTCAGGCTCAAAGGCCGCGAGGCGTATCATATTTGCGCAAGTGACGACTTTGGCACGCCGATTCTGATAAAGGCCGAAAAAGAGGGCAAAAGCCCCGAGGACTATGTGGCCCACTGGAACAGGCGCGACGCGGAAGACTTTGCGTCGCTTGGGATCTCGTTTGACCTCTTTTACCGCACAAGCTCGCCTGAAAACGTTAGGCTTGTCCAGTATGTGTTCAAGAAGCTCAGGGAGAACGGCCACATATACGAGCATGACGTAGTGCAGTTCTACTGCGAGTTTGACGACAAGTTTCTGCCGGACCGCTATGTAGTGGGCAAGTGCCCGTTCTGCGGCGCCGAGAACCAGTATTCAGATCTGTGTGAAAAGTGCGGCAGGGTTCCGGACGAGATACTCGCCCCCAAGTGCGCCATATGCGGGAGGCCGCCTGTCAAAAAGACAAGCAAGCACTACTTTTTCAAGCTGTCAAACTTTGCAGAAAGGCTGAAGGGATGGCTGTCGTCAAACGCCAACCTGCAGCCAGACGTGAAAAATTATGTCGGCAACTGGATAAGCGAGGGCCTGCAGGACTGGGACATCACCCGCGACCTTGAATGGGGCGTACCCATACCCCTTGACGAGGCAAGGGGCAAGGTGTTCTATGGATGGTTTGACAACCACCTGTGCTACATCTCGACTGCATCCAAGATGGCAGAGGCAAAGGGAGGCGACGGCAAAAAGTTCTGGAATGGCTCTGAAATCTACCATTTCATAGGCAAGG
>CAZPIL010000002.1:0-19318 GCA_964586705.1 uncultured Nitrososphaera sp.
GTACGGCAAACCGCAAAGCGAGGTGAGCAAGCAAAAGCTGTTCATGGAGGTGTTTGGTGGACTTTCAGGCAACGACAATAGTGAAGTCGATGAAAAGAACCTGATAGCTGAGCTTGTCAAGAGCGGCAGGTTCTCTGAAGAGGAAGCAAGAGTACAGATAAACAAGTTTTCCCGAGAGGGTAGAATATATGAAAGGCGACCTGGATTCTGGGCCAAAGCCTAGCCTAGGCTTGCTTGTCTTTACAAAAGTTGCAGAGGAACAATTCAGTCCTACCTTCAAGGATCGCGTATTGGCAGTCTACTCTCTCTTTCCTGAACTACAAGCCCAGCAGATAAAGTGCGGCTATATTAGCAAAGGTTCGAGACTTGTCGGCTCCGCCCGAAACTGGACTTCGCCGCAGCAGATATCTCTTCAGCCCTATGCTAGCATGACTACTATAGCACACGAGTTTACGCATTTGCTGCAGGGAAATGGCGTCCCTTATGGTGAAAAGGCGTGCGACATATGGGCAATTTCAAGGCTTCCGTCTATAATGGCTGATGAACAGCCTTGCTACATTCTGCGCCACTGGCAAAAGAAAAGGTGGTTGCGTCATAGAGAATCCGTGAAACAGCTATGCATCGAAGCAATCAAAGCGCGCAAGACAAAAAGAGCCTACATAAGCTGGCTGTCTGAGCAGTTACGGGATTTGAAGTGAGTGGTCGACGCCTGCAGGCGATTGATTTTCAAGATAACTATTTTTCGACAATCGACGTCATTAGAAAGAGCAAAACACTACTCAGTCCATACTTCAAGCCAATAAGGCCTATGGATGAAAATCCAAGCCTAAGACGTCTGAATTCTCCACTCGCCAAGCAATAATACCGGGTGCATCTGATAACATGAAGACCACATGGAACAAGACAGCACAGTTGACGCCATATTGGCTAGCCTTGGCTATGATTCACTCTATCCTCCGCAGGAAAAGGCCATAGCAGCAGGAGTGCTTGACCATACGAGCGTACTTGTAACCACACCAACTGCAAGCGGCAAGACTCTGGTAGCCATGATGGCCATAGCAAAGGCGCTGCAGAAAGGACAGAAGGCCGTATACCTGACGCCCCTTCGCGCTCTGGCAAGTGAAAAGGGACAGGATCTCCGGGCTCTCGAGGGAGTAGACCTTGGCATTGGTCGCAGACCCAAGGTGACAGTGTCTACCGGTGATTATGATTCAGCTGGCAGGGATCTTGCCTTTTCAGACGTAACAGTACTTACAAACGAAAAGATGGATACGCTTTTCAGACATGGCGCAGAATGGCTCGGCGACGTGGGGCTTTTCGTGTCTGACGAGGTGCACCTGATAGGAGATAGGGAGCGAGGCCCGACGCTTGAAATGATGCTTACGCGCATCAGAAAATTGTACCCTGCTTCGCAGCTTCTTGCGCTTTCTGCTACCGTCTCAAATGCAGACGAGATAGCCGACTGGCTCTCTTGCGAACTGGTCGAAAGTAGCTGGCGACCAACAAAGCTAGTGGAAGGCGTCTATGAGTACGGCTCAGTTAGGATGAGTGATGGCCAGAAGTTTCGTATCGAACAGGGTTCTACACCTGCTGTAGACCTTGCGATAGACTCGCTTGATGACGGTGGGCAGGCATTGATATTTGCAGAAACGAGAAAACGCGCTGTTTCACTTGCTGTAAAGGCGGCTGAAGGTGTATACAAACGCCTTGATAAGGCCACAAAAGACCATGCCGCAAAGACTTCTGCAGACATACTTGACAAGGGAGATGATACAGATCTCTCACATACACTGGCGCAATTGGTAGCTAAGGGGGTAGCATTTCACCATGCCGGCCTCGGACCGTCTAACAGACAGCTAGTAGAAGAATCGTTCAAGCAAGGGATAGTGAAACTTTTAACTGCAACACCGACTTTGGCCGCGGGTGTAAACCTTCCCGCACGGCGCGTAGTAGTCGCAAGCGTATTGCGCTATGATGCAGGATATGGAGGCAATACACCGATAAGCGTCATGGAGTACAAACAATTATGCGGCAGAGCGGGCAGGCCAAAATACGACAGTGCCGGCGAGGCCATCATAGTGGCTGAATCGTCTATATCCGGCGACGAGCTTTACGATCATTATGTATTGGGAATACCTGAGCCGCTGCGGTCCCAGCTTGCAAATGATCGAGCAGTAAGATTTCACCTACTCTCAACGATTGCATCGATGCCGGGAATGAAAGGACCTGAAATAATGTCTGTATTTACAAGCACACTCTTTGCAAGGCAGTTCCGAGAAGCGACAGTTAGGTTCAAGGTTGAGTCTGCGCTTGAATACTTGGAATCTGAAGACCTTGTCAAGCAAAAAAGTAACCGCTATGTCGCAACCGACTTTGGCAAAAGAACCTCGCTGCTCTACATCGACCCTCAATCTGCAGTTGAATTTCGCGATGCCCTTAACAGGGTAGAGAATGTCCAGCGCAAGCATACCCTTGGATTCATACACCTGCTGACAAAGAGTCCAGACTTTTATCCTACCCTCTCTCTTCGTAAGAAGGATTATGACGAGGTCAGCCTCCTGCTGCAGGAAAGACAGAACGAAATGTTGTATGATGTAAGCGAGTATGACTGCTCACGTAGCTTCTGGGCACTTGCCGAATGGATTGAAGAGACAAGTGAGAGGGCCATGGGCGACAGGCTGGGAGTGGAGCCTGGAGATATCCATAGGATGGTAGAAACTAGCCAATGGCTTGCCTACGCATTATATGAAATTGCCAAACTGACAGGAAGACAGGACTTTCTTGCCGAGCTTGCCCGCATACGCACACGCTTACGCTATGGCATAAAGGAAGATCTAATACCGCTGGTAGCACTTGAAGGCATTGGTAGGGCGCGCGCAAGGGCACTTTATTCTGCAGGCTTTAAAGATATTTCTTCGATAGCCAAGGCGCCGCGGTCAAAATTGGCGTCGGTGCCAAAGATAGGGCCGGCAGTCGCTGAAAAACTAAAGATTCAACTTGCTTCAAGGAGGCCGACGCAGTGACTGAAGGATACGCGTTTATAGCTTATGGCGCTGTCGTCTCTGCTATTTCTTTTCTTCTAGTTTACTTTCTAATGCCCGCCGCGATAAAGTCGCTTGCAGCAAAAGGCAGCGTCGTTCAAGATTATCACAAGCGCGGAAGGCCAACTGTGCCTAGACCGGGAGGGCCGATACTGATGGCAGGGATAGCAGCGGCCGAGCTCCCGCTATTTGCTTTCACGATGAATTATGGGGTTCTTGCTATACTCGCTTCTACTACCATAGCATTCGTGATCGGATACATAGACGACAGACGCGTCATGCCTGGTTGGTTCAAGCCAGCAGCACTCTTGCTAGCCGCAGTGCCGATAATTGCCCTCGGCGCGCATGGTAGCTATTTGAATTTGATCTTTGGAAGCGCCTTCATACCACTTCTTTATATCCCCCTTATTTTCGTGATAATGTCTGTATCCGGCAACACAGTGAATTCAATTGACGTTCTGAACGGTGTTGCAAGCGGTTTTGTAGCGATAGCATGCCTGCCACTTCTTGCTGCAAGCGCGCTATTTGGCAATCTCTATGTGTTTCTTGCCGGCCTCCCTCTGCTCTTTGCGACCCTCGCGTTCTTCAAGTACCACAAGTATCCCAGCAGAATATTCCCTGGTGATTCCGGGACACTGCTTCTAGGCGCAATGTACGGCGCAGTAGCAATCGCCGGCAAAGCGGAAATAATAGGAGTAGTCGCACTCTTGCCTGCCGTAATAAACTCATTCCTGTTTCTCTCCAGCGTCAAGCGCATAGTGGAGCACAGACAGGTCAAGGCGCGGCCTGTGACTATCTTGGATGACTTTAGGCTTGCAGCATCGAATGAAAAGGCCGCTCCTGCGACGCTTGTGCGACTCATACTTGCAGACAGGCCACTCTCTGAAAAAGAAGTGGCACAAAAAATATTCCGACTTGCAGGGTTTTCTGCGGCCCTTGCCTTTGTTACTATTGCCCTACAGTACTATCTGTTGGTGATAGTATGAGGATGACCTTGGGTCTTTTCATAGCCGGTATGTGGGCTATGTTGCTTGTGATCTCGGCATTTTTAGTACTGGTTGTAGCGCCTCTTGAAAGCTTGGAAGGTGAGTTACCTGGATTACTAGTATCTGCTATTCAGGCCGCGATAGCCATCTCTGCAGTAATCCTCTTTATATTTGCCCTTAGTCGACTAAAGCGTGCATATGTGAACAGGAAGCTAAAGCCCACATAGAAAATACTTCATAACTATGACCTATCTGAAGGAAAGGAAGGGCTGCAGCTTCAACCAACACCGAGTTCAGCCGGATCAAACTCTGTATCGCGACCGCACATAATATAGTTTTTAGCAATTTTATGATAATTGCACTGCTTAACAGCTATTAAGTAATATTAAAACTGCCTAGACAAATTATTTGAAAACCTTATATTGTAACCTCCTTTAGAACGTGACATGAAGCGTATAGAGGCAGTTATCGCCAGCGAAAAGACAGATGCCGTCAACGAGGCACTCAAGAGTGCAGGTGTAGGTGGCGCCACGATTCTCGACGCAAAGGGTAGGGGCCGGGGTAACAAGCCACGAGTTGCAGGCGGGAGGGGAACCTCATCACACGTGGCAGAGTTTTCGACTAGATCTTGCGTTATGACCGTCGTTAATGATGGCGACGTCGACAAGGTGGTCAAGGCCATATTGGATGCTGCCAGCACAGGCGCGGCCGGCGACGGCAAGATCTTCGTCTCTTCCGTTGGTGAGGCGGTCGACATCGGCTCCAAGAGTCGCAGCCAAGCTAACTTGGTCTGAGTCTATCTTTTAAAGAACTTTTTCGTCTCGCCTAGCGCCAGTACTTGCGCAGGCGCTACCTTGACTACGACCGGTAGGTCGCATACTGCCTTGCCAATGGCAAGGCACTGCCTTTGGGGAAGCGTTCTAACTATAGACCTCACTGTATCGCTATCTGCAAGCGATACCCTCGATATCTTGTCAAGGTCAGCGTCATTCGTGAAATTGAACAGGAAAATGTTGTCCACCTGCCTGTAGATACTGTCACTTATTGCATCAGGCTGGTTCGTGACAAATGTAGTATAGATGCCAAAATGCCTCATCCTAGTAACGATGTCTTCCCAGTATGTCTCTCTGATGTAGAGGTGGGCTTCCTCAGCTACTAGGAATACGGGTGGGATGACTTTTCTTTCAAGTAGATCTACTACTTTGCTCAGGACAAGCTCTACTGTCATGCGCCTAGCAGTCCCAGAGATCTCTCCCATGTTGATTATCATGGCTGCACCGCTTCCCTTCATGGCTTCTTCGAATTTGAAGCCCTTAGAGTCGGAAAAAAGCCCTGATGACTGAATCACGTGATATCTAGAAACAAGGGCGTCACGCACAAGCTCATTGATATTCCATGTGTTGACAGCATTACCTATGGCCTCTATGCCAAGCGCGCGCTTGTTATCGAGCCAGTCCCAGATTCTGAAGAATTCGCGCATTGAAGCGGCAGGCATATCTAGCGCGTTTTTCAGCATTCCTGCTACTGCATTCTTGCCGCAGTAGTCAAGCGAAAACTGGAGAGCCTTTCCTGGTTCGAGTACCTTTACTCTATCATAAACTGGAGATGGGGTACCATCGCAGTTCCACCGCAGGCCCCCGTATTCATTATTCAAATCAAAAACTATTACGAACGCGCCATGCTGCACAAGCGTCTTTACCAGAAGTTTCGACAGATGCGATTTGCCTGACTCCTTCTTGCCTGTTATTATGGATAGTCTGCCGTCCAGATCTTCTGCAAATATTTCAAATTCCTCATTGCCTGCCTGACCCAGCGGTATAGGATAGACGCCTGTTCTGCCAAGAAAACTATCAAGCTCCTGCATTGCAAGCCTGCGTACCTTTGATTCAACTCTAGATGGAAGCCATGATACATCACTCGCAAGCTTGTCTTCTTTCACAGCAGCCCTTATCTTGGCCTTGAATATTCTTGCATCTCTTACAAGCCTTGATAGGCTGCCTATGTTGAGCGGATCGTGCAGGTTCTCTGCGCTTGAGGCATTGACCACTTCTTCCTTGACTATATCTTCTATGAGTGACTGTGATGATAGGTACTCTTCATCATAGACCTGTACGACCATATTTTTACAGCCATCCTCTATCAACAAATAATCTCCCTTTTCTGCTGTATCATCCTTCATGGCAAGCAAAAGTAATTCATTGCCGCTCTTTGAAAGGATCTTCATACCATTATCGACCCCAAAAGAGTCCTGCGAATGTCATCTGCTGCAAGTTCTTGGACGTCGTAATTGTTAAGCACATGGCTCCGCAGGCAAGTCACCTCAGTGCCAGTGAAGGTAGAGACGTGGTGTGCAAGTCTGAGTGTTTCGGGATAACCGTGCGCTACTGGGTCATTTCCAAGCAGCCTGCCCAGCGCTTTATCTTTGTCGCCCACTACATCGATCCTGAGAACAGGTGTGTTGCTTCCAAGCCTTGCCATCAAGTTGCTCCCAACTGTACCTTTGACCAGACTCTTGATTATCATATCAACCTCGACGTAGGCCGGTCCTGGCACATTTGCAAGTGGCGCTGCGGCCCTTTCAAGTACTTTGAGTCTTGTGTGCTTGCTGATGCCCGCAAGCTGGTTCCTGTAAAGCACACAGTTTTCAGTAATCCCGCCAAGCGTTTTTGCCCTGTCTTCGAATACTGATGACCGGAGCGAGCCATCAATCAATATTATCGAATTGCGCAAGTGACTTGCAAGCTCGAACTGTATGGCACGTTCCGCTCTTATCCTTATAAGCCTCCGAGCGACGTCACCATCTGCAACTGCTAGTCGTGCGAGCCTGTCATCAAGTTCTGCGTCATAGATTGTACTCTCACTTAGATAGAATAACATAGGGCCTATCTTGAAGTGCATGAGGGGCGCTCCGGCGTACGCCATGGCAACCCCGCATTTGATCGCATACAGTCCTCCTTCTTCGGTCTCCGCTAACTTGATGCTGCTAGAATCGATGGCTGCAACCATTGTATTCTCATTCATGGGTCTGATGGTAGTCACTGTGGCATACGACTGAATCTTTGTCCCCCATCCGTCAACCGGTATGAGGGTCTTATCATCCGAGCTGAACATTATCTTCTTCCCTCTCAGCTCTTCTAATTTGGGGGCTATGCATTTGCTTACCGATTCGAGTATGCCGAAATCTCCTAGTGAGATGTTAGCTGGCGGGTTTAATTGTGTGGCCATGTTGTTCAACAAGATATGCGGGCACAATTATATTAATATTGCGCAACATGAGCAATATGAACAGCAACAAGTTTATCAATAGCTCTGTAAACCGATTGGCTGTGAGCGAGGCCCTGCCTCCTGATGAAGTCAAGATAAAGCTCAAGCACGGCGAATGGGAGGTCGAGATAACCTGTCTCGAAAGCAAGGTCAAGCAGGTGGTAGAGACAGTACTCTCAAGTCTTGACTCTGCAAAATTCATCGATCCTGCTATCAAGTCACAGCTGGATGAGTTCAAACGTGAAATTGAGGCTCTTAAGGCGCGGCCTGTTGAAGCGCGCCCTATTGTGGCAGAACACAAGCCGGTTAAGGGAGGTATGACTTGCAGGGGACTCCTTGAAAGTCTCTGGACCGAAGGCTACTTTTCAAGTGACAGGTCGCTTGCAGACGTTCATGAAGAATTATCCAGACGAGGCTATAACTATGACAGGACTGCCGTATCGCATTCACTCACAGATATGGTACGAGAAAACATCATGACTCGAAATGGTACAATGCGTAACTACCGATATATACAGAAGAGACCTCCAAGCGATGCTACTGTCGGCTAGATTTTTTTTCTACTATTGAATTGAGCCAGTGTATGCCTGCCGTCGTTATCCTGTACTTTCCCAGCTCATTTTCATCACGTGCGACATGACCAGCCTTTACCATTTCTGAAATTCTGGAGCTTATGGACTTTGGGTTGAGCGCCGTCGCAGATTGGATCTCAGATACCTGCATGGCATCATCTTGGGCCTTGCCTGTATCCTTTGCGATTCTTGCGGCAACAAGCTGAAGTGAGACCATGTCTTTGTCAGACAACCTTACATCTGAGTTGGGAATCACGCGGGGACCTTCTGGAGTTATCTTGATCAAGCTCGCATACCTTTCAACCAGCTCTGCGACATCATAGTTGAGAGATATCTTCCTTGCAAGCTCCATGGAGGGTACTTGCTTTGAAAGGAAATTGAATACCGACACCATTACAGATTCGGCCGTTCCAGAAAACTGCACCTTAACATCGCCAACAGTTACTTGCACGCTTACATTTTCAGATCCGCTCAATTCTTGCACCGGTTCGCTTTGTAACACTCGAGTCCGCCTATATATTGAATTCGCTATTCTTCCTTGTTCTCCACTTGTAAAGCGCGTATGTGCCGCCAAGCAAGGCGCCTGAAAGGGCTATGCTTCCTGCATTAAAAAGTACATCCTCCTCTATCACAGTACATACAAACTCGCCGGTACCGCAGCCAGCAGTAAAAAAGACACCATTCCACGCCGAGTGGACGACTATTGCAAACCACCCTTTGCCCGAAGCCCACGTTCTGAGGCTAAAAAATAATGATGGGACCACGAACAGCCAGTTACCAAAGGCTAGACTTGCAAGCTCGATGTTTGGTGTGTTGAAAATATGCAATGCAGCCCAAACTACACCGGTAACAATTACTGCATGTGAGCTGTTGAGCACATAGAATGGTATGCCAAAGAATATGGTTTCCTCAATCGGGCCGGCCACAAGAACCATGATGAGGGATCTAGGTATCGAGGGTTCTTCATAATCGGGCACCAACTGCTCCACGACTGCCGTTCCTGCAATAAGCAAGCCAATACCTATGCCATGATAAAAGAACAGCATCTTAGTGATATAGCCTATGGAGTTTCTGCGATACCTAGTTAGCCACGAACGAGGGTTAAAATCCGCCCTCTCATCGACAAATAGCCCTGTTTCCACGGCAAGAGCTTAGGTCTATGACGAGCTAAAGAACGTTTCCCGCTACATGCTACACCTAACCATAATATTTAGTGGCATATTCTTGTTCAAGATCTTACTCTGTAACTTGACACTTTGAATTAATTGTGTTACGCGTTAACAAATAACGTGGTGACTCGAAACTATTCCTGATATCAACTCTCATTCCTTTGCTGTCTCGTCTGCGGTTACCTGACAAGGGTTTATGAAATCGCAGCAACTATAGTGTCTAGCGGTTTGACGTACTTGGGCTCGTGACTCATTCTACAAGCTTGCCTAGCTTATCTTTGAGCATCGCGTTTATTTTCTGGCCATCGACCTTGCCTCTGAGAACTGCCATACTCCTACCCATCAATGTGCTCAGTGCATCCATGCCCTTCTCCTTCACTACCGCTGTATTGTCAGCTATCACTTTGTCAAGGATTGCGCTCAGCTCGTCACCACTTATTGGGGAAACTCCCAACGCTCTTATTGCTTCGTCAGTCGTGGAAACTTCTTTTTTCATTATCTTTTCAAAAATGAGTGCCACGGATTCTTTGCCTGTCAAACCCGCGTCAAGCTTTCTAAAAATGTCGACAATCGCGCGGTCTGAGAGTAACGATGGATCACCCCCTTGCCTCTGTATGCCTCTGATATCTTCAGTCAGCTTCGATGCAACAAAGGTGGGCTGCACCTTTGTATTGTTTGTTATGTATTCAAACACGGTCAAATATTCCGAGTCAAATATCCGACTTGCAAGTTTTTTATTTAGTCCGTATTTTTCTGACATGGAATTCACTATTTCATCCCAAGGCCTTGGCACACTGTTTGCAAGTGACTCCCGAAACTCTCTGCTGATGGGTAAAGTTGGGATGTCCGTCTCAGGATACATTCTAGCCGCGCCTGGCCTAGGTCTGATAAACACCGTCTTGCCCTCCATAGTAGCAGCTCGAGTTTCAGCAGGCACCCCTGTAAGCGCTTTCCTTAGCCGCCTGATTATTGCATCAGTAGCATATGTTACCCTATCTTTTGGTCCACCGACCATTACGAACGCATCATTTTCTTTCATGTCTAACCTACCCTTGATGGCATTGACTTCGTGCTGTGTTATTCCATAGTTTGGAAGCTCATCAGAGTGGAACACACCACCTAAATCATAAAACCTAACAAGCTCGCCGAGCTCTTTGCCGAGCCTGATGCCTTGGTACGGCTCAAAACCAAGCATGCCTGCAAAGCCTGAAACCTTTATCGCGCGAAAGATCGGATTTGTACCCGATTTTATTTTTTCCACAACCTTTGATTGCGACTCACTCATTACATCGGTGACATCCTCTATCCTGTCGCCAATCAAGTTTTCGTCAATTCGTTTCTCCCTTAGCTTTTCTGCGACTAGTACAAGGCCATGCTGCCTGGTCATTTCATGCTCTATCACCTTTATGAGCTGGTCAAGCTGCTGAACTCCCTTTACTTCGACTACTGAGCCACCCATGATCGATACGTTGACATCCTGCCTTATGCTCCCAAGACCTCTGGCGACCCTTTTGCTTGCTCGCAAAAGCCTGCCTAGATTGAGCGCGACTTGGGTTATTTCTTCCGGCTTGCCTGTCACAGGCTCTAACGCAATTTCAACGAGTGGGACGCCAAGCCTGTCCAAACCATACTTGCGTCTGCCATTTCCCTCTCCCAGCAACTTCGACGCGTCCTCTTCTAGGCAGATACTCTGGACGCCCACCTTCTCGCCGGCAACTTCCAGCTCGCCACCCATTGCTACCAGCATTGTACGTTGGAAGCCACTGGTGTTGGATCCATCAATCACTATCTTGCGCATGACATGGATCTCGTCCATTATCCTTGATTTGAGGGCAAGTGCGAAGATAAGTGCAGTCTCTAGTGCCTCTCTGCTCACTTCGTGTGGTGGCTCCTCATCTGCCTCTACCAGGCAACTGGTGCCTGCTGCGGCGTGGTATTCAGAGGCTCGCATCTTGGAAAACTCAAACATTGCGGCAGGATCATAGGCGCCAAGCTCGCTTTGGGTTGGGCGCAGTCTACGCATGAAAATCCTGTCATATTGATCAGCCTCTTCGCAATTGCAGTTACAGAAGAGCTTGCTTGATGTCGCGAGCTGCTGATGGATCTCAAAACCTACTTTGAGGTCAAGTATTTTCGGATCCGGTAGTGTCACATAGAAAAAATGATTCCTGCACGTATTAAGCCTTGCCCGCTAGAGCGGTATGGAGCTAGAGATTTCGCTAGCAATACTCGTCTGCATCACTTCCTTCACTTCATCTGTACTCGAAGTGTTCGCTAGCGCCCACATGGCCTTGACTACTGCAGTCTCCGATATCATATCGGACAATGGTATGACTCCAATATCCCGCAAGTCGCGGCCAGTATCATATACTGTCATGTTGACTCTGCCCCAGATACACTGCGAAGTCATACACACAACAGTGCCCGCGCTGATAGCTTTTCGTAGTGCAGAAAAGCAGTCTTTGCTGACGTGCCCAAGGCCGGTTCCTTCTAGGATTATTGCTCTGTAGTCAGCTTTGGATGCATGTTCTATAAGAGCCGGGTCAAATCCCGGGTGGTACTTCAGTAACATCACTCTGCCATCAAATTTTGTTCTAGCGACAAGCTTGTTTTTCCCCCTTTCTGCTAGCCTTATTCTGCTGTCCTGCATCTCTATCTTGTCTTCTTTGAGGAAAGCAACCGGCACTATGTCTATCGACTCGAAAGCATCGCGCCTACTTGTATGATTCTTTCTCACTCTAGTCCCGACGTGTACTGCTACGATGTCATCGGACGTTCCGCTATGCATGGCGATAAATACCCCTGCGACCGGGGCATTCGCAGCAAAAGTAGTGGCTCCAAGTAGGTTAAGTGCCGCGTCAGATGAGGGTCTGTCAGACGAGCGCTGGGCGCCAACTAGAACGACTGGGACGGGCAGACCTTGCAGCGCAAAGCTGAGCGCTGCTGCAGTATAATGCATCGTATCGGTGCCATGTGAAATGACTACTCCTGCATAACTGTTCGTCTTAATTTTTTCTACAACCTTTTCCGCGATAGCAGTCCAGTGTTCAGGCCTGAGGTTCTCGCTATATTCGTTCATGGCAACTTCCGGATCAATGGATGCAATCGCTGCAAGTTCTGGAACCGACGCGTAAAGCTCTGACGCTGAGAGTGCAGCCCTGACGCCGCCTGTCCTGTAGTCTATCTTACTTGCAATTGTCCCTCCAGTGCTTATGAGCGCTATCTTTGGAAGGCCTGGCTTTTCACCTGGCGCCGGTACGTCTGTAGCCGGTGCCTTTGCCTGACCTGCCAGCTTTTCAACTGAAACAACCTTTGAAATTTCAATCCCTGTGTTGTAGCCACTTTTCAACTTGATAACTATATAGTCATCACTTGCCGACTCATAGCGGGGCATAAGTACACCAGACATCTCATCGTTCTTTGTTTTTACTAGAATAGTGTCACCCACCGTGAGACCATATTTTGAAAGGAGCTCTAATCCCGCACCTCTGTATCCTCCGCTATCCATCGCCGCATGATGGACGGGCATGTTAATAAATCCACTTTGTGCGTCTACTTGCTATACTTTTCTTCCTTTACAAACCTGGCCATGCTATCGACATTTCAGTCAGCAGCTTGATTTCTTGACCTTGATCTAGTCTAGAACCTCTGCATTATGCATTGATTTACAGCAATTCTGCTATTGCATTGGGCTGGCTGTATGGATGGCTGTATGACCTCTTGAAATCTTGTGCCATACTTTTCTTGTAGTCTCCAAGAACTTGAAAGTGAGTTCTATTCTCTTTTATGTACTCTGGTAAGTGTGTAAGGACATCTGTGGGATCCATCATATTGTGCCTGCTGCCTTTGGAGCAGGACAACCCGCGATCTGATCCTTGGTCCTCCCTGAGGTCGATCTTTAAGATCAGTCGCGCCTTTTTTTGTCAAAGTGTGAACTACAAACCCTCGTTGGTGGTGGCTTTTTCGACTATCTCGATATTTCTATCCTCAAGAATCTTCAGGATGGCCTGCTCTATGTCTCTTATCGTTATGTATCCAAAGTCCCATGCATCGATAAAGTTGCGGTATTCTTCTTCCATTTCCTTTGCAGTATACTGGAATTCAGCCATCTTGGCAAGTGTATCCGGCGACCTAAAGCCCTTGGCAACCATGATAGGACATCGTTGGTCGCCTCCTACGGGAATGTACCATGCGTTTTTGGCAAACTCGTACCTGCCATCCTCTATCATGTTGTACATGCGCATCAGCTCATCGTTTGAGAGTTTGGTCATGTCCAAGAACCATTGCTCGTCGGCCCTGCTTTGCACACCGGAAATAGCGAACTAGCTAAAGATATACCTTATCCATGAGTGCCATGGCGCTCAAAGGAGATCCTTACTCGCTCGACCCCTTTTATTTCATCTATTATTCTTGAGGCAGGAATCGGTACCAACTCGCGCCACTCTTCACCTGACACCATCCTGCGCCTTATTTCTGTGGCTGACACCTTTTTCCTGTTGATCAGCGGCGCTTCTATCGTCTTGATGCCTGCTTCCTTGAACAAGTGGAGCGTCAACGGGTCGTTCGCAAAAACTATTTCATATTTTGGAACCAGCATGTCCACCTGCTTTGTCCAGAGAGAATGTACGTCAACGTCAGGAACAGGTATTATCAATATTTTCCTAGCATCGATTTCACTGTCAGCGTCCAGCGACGCTTTGATCATCGAGACACGCTCTCCTGCTGTGAATGGATTTCTCGATTCATGACTCCTTTGCGCACTTCCGACCACTATGACGAGCATATCGACTAACTTTAAGGCGAATCTTGTGGTAGCAAGGTGCCCGAGGTGGAAGGGCTGGAACCTGCCGACAAAGAGACCTGTGGTCAACTCGTGCATGTTGCAATGGCGCTAATTTAAAGCAATTTTGCTCAACGTATAAGAACACAGAGTTCCTGCTAATGTAGGGATGCTCCGGATTGATGGCTCACAGGGTGAGGGAGGTGGTCAGATACTACGCACGGCAGTTACGCTATCTGCGATAATGGGCAAGCCTGTAGAGGTAACCAATATTCGTTTAAAGCGCCCTAACCCAGGCTTGCGGCCGTCACATCTGACCGCGGTAAAGCTTCTTGCAGATCTTTTTACAGCCAGAGCAGAGAACCTTCAAGTCGGTGCCGATTGGATACGCTTTGAACCGTCGGGAAAGTTTGAGGGTGGGACTGTAAAGGTAGACATCGGCACCGCAGGCAGTATCCCTCTTTCGCTCATGACAATTGTGCCGGCAGTCTCACTTTCCGGAAATGAGATAGAAATAGAAATAACCGGCGGGACTGATGTAAAGACAAGCCCGACCATAGACTATGTCAAGTACGTGGTGGTGGAGGTCTTCAGGAGCATAGGAATCAAGTGCTCTATTGATGTTGAAAAGCGTGGATACTATCCAAAAGGCGGTGGCGTAGTAAAGACCGCAATTCAACCATGCAAATCACCTTCTCCATCAGAATTCCTAAATGGTAGGCATATTGATCCAAAGATAACGAGTGTTTGCAGCAAGCTTCCAAAACACGTGGCCGAGCGCCAGATAGCGTCGGCACTGGTCACACTTGAAAAGGCGGGCATAAAGTGCCATAGTTATTCAGCGTCATATGAGACAGCACTCTCGCCGGGTACATCCGTACTCGTTTATTCGGTTTCAGACTTTGGTGGTCCATTCATAGGCGGTGATTCAATTGGTGAAATAGGCAAACGTGCAGAAACAGTTGGACAGGAGGCTGCCAATAGGTTCACACAGAGCGCGCTTACCTGTGCCGCGGTTGATCCGTACCTTGCAGATATGTTAGTACTTCCACTCTGCCTTGCAAAAGGCAGGTCGGCATACAAGACGGCAAGAGTAACAGAGCACCTGCGTACCAACCTAAAAGTCGCCAGCGTGCTGACTGGCTGCAGGTTTGACACAAGACCTGTAGAAGATGGGCATATGGTGACAATCGACACCTGATCTATAATCCCGAAGACCCTATCCGGATAGGCTGACGCCTTTATCAGAAGATATTTTCACGATTAGATCTGGAATTCTCACACGCCATGTTCCTATGACACAACCTTCTGGTGGACCGCGGAAACATCATAACATTATAATCACACAAAAATACTAACCACTGGCTGCAATACCGGGGGCGGGACTCTGCAGCAGGTTTTGCAGTAACTGCAACCGCATTGGCCTATATGGGAAGACGTTGTGGCTGACAGGAATGACAGAAACTAAAACAGAAACGCACATTAAAGCAGATCTATGTGCGGGTTTCGAAAATGAATGAGCATATTGGGAATACGTGGCATGTGGCAGTGCCTTGAGATCTTCTTTCCATTCTTTCCTAGATGCCGCTATCCAAGAGCGCGGCAAGTAACAGTATGGCTATAGCCAGCCCCACCATGACCCTTCCAAGGTGAATTATTTTCGATCTTACCGACTGGACGTAAACGTCACCTGCACTGCCTGAAAGTATTCTCTGCTCAATGTTTGAGTTGAGTATCTTGACGTGCATGACGTATGCACCTACAGTCGCAAATACCAAGATCACCTTTATCAAAAGAATAACACCATATGTTGACTCTGTGAGCGCGCTAGGCTCTGCCGCAAAAGCGCGCGCATTGTATACACCTGTAGCCATTAGTATGCCAAACGCCGGCACAGTGACCTTGTTGAATTGCCTGCCTATTCTGACCATCATGCCTACCCGTTCGTCAAGAGACTTGATGTAGACCCGAAGCACGGGAACTGCTACCGCCGCTATGAATATTGACCCTCCAACCCATATGGACGAACATATGAGGTGGATCCATGTCACTAGGCCGTCGGCAAGAACCATCGAAAAACCTCACACGCCGGCCTATATTATCAGTGCTGCAGAAAGGTTTTAATGCGCTCCTTCAAAAACTAGCTTCGTGATTATAGGCCCACGCAGAGTCGTTCTTATCGGCGCAATAGCGGCTATTGTTCTGACCATTATTCTGGTCCCTTTGATATTCTCATTTACCGCACCAAACTTTGGATTGGTTGAAGTACAGCTGTCAAATGTAACGGTCGTAAGCGCCAACGAAGACAGCATACAGCTTCGGCCTGCTATTTCAATAAGCAATCCTACAGACCAGACAATTACCACATCGCGCATTGACTATGAGCTCTTTGCAGATAGCAGATCCCTTGGTAATCACACGATATCTTTTGAAGATATTCCTCTTAATGGCAGGCCGGCGATATTTGCAGGTGGGTCAGTACCCATCACTCCACTTGTAGCACAGCCCTATGTCGTCGAGTTTGACAACAACATATCTGATGTGTATGAAAGGATTCAAAACGACCCTGGTTCTGTACGGTGGAGCATAAGAGGCGAGGCGTATATCGAATCAACGCTAGTACAGGAAAGAATCGTATTCGAAAATATGCTCTAGTTGTACTTCCCATATCCGTGGACTTGTGGAATAGGTCACATACATACTGTGCGAGTACTCTTGGGAGGCGGATTCACCGCGTCAGAATCTTCTCTGGGTGCTCTGAAAAAAGCAACAAGACATAGTATGCACTAGGTGGCGGATAGATTAGTAAAGTGCGGTCACCGGGATTTGAATTCCCGCCCGTCCTTCTTTTGAAGAGGCGAGTCCCGGGTTACGGGCTTGGAAGGCCAGTGTCCTAGACCAAACTGGACGATGACCGCACTTAACGTAGCCGAAGTGACAGAGGATATTAATTCTTTCAGTCGGGGAAAATGATGTTTAAAAGCGTATCGACTGTCTTGTTCATTATCTTGCGCTTGTAGTACTCTCTGCCTTTCTTTGGAGCGTCTATAGCCTTTTCTGCATCGACCTCATGTACAGGCCTGTGATCCAGTGCGCCATAAAATTGAGTCCGGATATTTTTCATGCTGGAAATTACGCTTGCATTGAACGTGTCATGAAGCCATACTGACGCAATGAAGTATATGAATGGCGGGTTAGGCTTTTTGCTAACCATAGAGTATATCCTGTCGAGTGTATCCGAGACATTCTTTGAATCAGTATCGATCGCGATGATGTCTGACCTGACCCCACCCTTCACCAGAGCATCCTTGACTTTTTCTGAAGGCTGTGCATCACCTACTATCATTACCATAGTCTTGTGACTATCCGGCCTTGACCTTGCTATTATGTTGTACGTCTCAAGCGCTAGGTTGATGCGCTCTTGGATGTAAGCTGGCAGGCTGCCATCTTGTGTCCTGCCCTTGTGTATTGCATATAGGACAAGCAGGTTGCCGTCAGTAAAGCGATATTCTGACATAGGGCAGATGTCAGCCCCACGTCGACCAATATAATGATTTCAGAAAAATGATGCAACTGCCTTTCTTGGTGCGCACACCTGTCTCTCAAGCTCGTCGAGGCGCTGTAGCGCTTCAGGATTCTTCTGCAGATCCCGAAAAGCCTTATCATGGCGTACCTTTTTCATGGCCGCCATAACTTCCTCATGTGTGACACCATGTTTGATGTCGTATTCTATCTGCTTGGCGCAGCTTGATACTGTGCTATATTTCTTGTAGTTGCGCTTTTCAAAAGATGATGCATCGGGGGCCACACCCTTAACAAAACGAACAATTACTTTTTCAACATGTTCAAGGTGCCAATCTTTCATGGCATAATTGTTAGCTTTCATGACCCTCAATCCCTTATACTGTAGACTATTTAATCTCTTGTTCATAGATAACTATCAAGCTCGGTCTTTTCTTGTCCTGGAATCTTTGCAATCTCGAAATGTTCTCTTGGCTTGAGCAGCGTTGCCGTCGCATCAATGCCGAGCTTTGTCGTCAGCAGATTCGCTTGGTCGCTTGACGGGTCAAGGCTTGATCCCTTTGTATTTGGCAATATGATAAAATCTTTATCAGCTTGGCACCTTGATGTTATCGCGTACTCTACCGCGACTGCGTCCGAAGGGTCGATATCTTCGTCTACTACCGTGGCCATTTTCAGAGAAGGGTGAGCTGCAAACGCAGCCAAGATAGCGTTCTTGGGCTCGCCTTCAAGTCGCTTTTTAATTTGAATAACGGCTGCGAGCCAGTTACTGCCACCGTCTGTAAGGTGTACTGCCTGCGTGGTCGGAACAACGCTTTTCACATAGTCATACATCTTTGCCTCCACGGGTAGGCCCATCAGGAGCCTATGTTCTGCATAACCCGGTAGTATATCGTGATATATGGCGTTGTTGCGGAATAATATTCTTTCCAGCTCAAAGACGGGCTGCATACGTCTGAAATCATAGGTCCTCAACATCTCGACCATCCATTCCTCGTGGGTCCTGTCCTTTAGTATCCTGCCTTCAAGAACAATCTCTGTGTGACTCGGAACCCTGACCTGTGCGTACTCTGTTTTTGCAAGAGATAGATTGCCTTCAAGAAGCTCGTTTGCAATAAGCATTTCATCCATGCCGTATGCAGCTTGATACGCCGCTGCAATGCTCACAGCAGGGTGAACACCTATAGCGATTGCAACCTTCAAGTCCTCACCATGGTCTCGTGCATATGTGTAACATTTGTGTAGGTGCCTTCCCTCTACCATGCGTATGGCCGCGTGTTTTTCGTCAAGTCGCAGCAGCCTGTGGGTGGAGGAATTCTGATTGCCTCTCTCTTGATCATTTGCAAAAACTATGGATGCTGTTGAAAATGCCCCTGCGTCTTTTTCAAAATGGGTGATTATTGGAAGATCGTTTAGATTTTTTGACGTGTTCTGCTTGAAAAGAGCTTCTGTAGTTTTCTTGGGCTCTGAAAGCTTGCCTAGAGCCCCGGTCACTCTTGTATGTATTGCCCTTTTGGTATCCATTACGTTATGCGGTCTGCCCTTGGCCCCGATAGCAAGGTGAAATCTCTTTGCGGTTCCACAGATGTTGCTTGCGACAGAGAATTTGTTTGCACGCACCTTATCAAATACGACTGCGCTACTGCCGTCAAGCTTTGAGACTACAGCTGCAAGCTCAAATCTGGCATCAACCTGTTTTTTGATATGCACAAGCTCACCGTGTTCTTCAAGAAGTGCTAGGTAACTCCGTAGATCCATGCTATTCTCCATCTATGACTTCCTTTCCCCCAAGATGTCCATAATCTCTCCCATAATTGCCTTCATATCTTCCAATCTCAGCTGTGAATTCGTATGGAAAGAGACTACGCAGATGCCGTTTATCATAGATGCCACCTTTTCTGCGACCGTGTTCGCAAAAAGTGGATCATGTCTGCTTGGAATGATCTTTACTGCACTGGTGTTACTTGATGAGATTGGAAGATAT
>CAZPIL010000003.1:0-18494 GCA_964586705.1 uncultured Nitrososphaera sp.
GTAAAGGAAGGCAGGTTCAGGTTTGAAGATGCCGATGACAAGGCGGTCGAAGTCGATGTCAAGGACTATGCCATCAAGGATCCCGAGTGGTGGAGCTTCCTTGTCAAGGATAACGTCAACCGCAATGTGGAGATAGATAACAAATGATGCGCTCTGCTGACGACGCTAACGACGATAACGTTCCTGTAACGGTATTTGTCAAAAGCGCTTCTGGAAGCGAAATAGCAAGCAAGCTGTCCGGCTATTTTGTCCTCAAGGGACAGGAATTTCGCTTCAAGGCAATAGCATTTGGGCGCATTGGCGGCCACAATGCAAATGTTACCATTCCTAAAATAACCCTTGCAAAAGTCGCCAAGATGGGCTTTGAGCCAGACGCGGTTATCATGGCGATACAACGCAAGATAGTTGAAGGCGATGTTACTCTGCCTGAAGGCATAAGGCCGCCGTCATAGTAGAGATCCTTCTAGCGCGCTGCCGCAGGAACATTTTGCCCGTTCCAGAGGTACAGCAGGTATCAGCTCTGCTATCAGTTTCTTTGTCTTTTCAACGTTCTTGTGGAGGGTCTCTATGACTTCTTTGGAGCTGACAGGAATATCTGCCCAGACGTCATAATCGGTGACAGTGGATATCGAGAGGTAGCAAATCTCCGCCTCGCGTGCAAGAGTGCACTCTGGAACAAGAGTCATGCCTATGATGTCTGCCCTTATCAAGTCGCGGAAGAACTTTGACTCTGCCCTCGTCGAAAAGCGTGGGCCTTCGATACAGACATAGGTTGCCTTGCCGTGAAATTCAAAGCCAAGCTTTTTGACTGTGCCTTCAGCAATTCCGCGCATTTCCGGGCAGAACGGATCTGCCATTGATACATGGGCGACTTGACCTCCATCATAGAATGTATACTTGCGCCCCTTGGTAAAGTCGATGAACTGGTCCGGCAGGGCAATGTGGCCGGGCATGTAGCCTTCCTGCAGGCTTCCCACTGCAGACGGTGCTATGACGCGCTTTACGCCAAGCTGCTTGAGGGCCCAGATGTTTGCCCTAGCATTTATCATGTGAGGCGGTATCCTGTGGCCCTTGCCGTGCCTTGGCAGGAATGCGACTTTTCTGCCCTGATATTCTCCTATCGTTATCGTGTCAGACGTCTCGCCATACGGAGTATGGATCTTGATCTCTTTTCTGTCGGAAACCAAACCCGAGTCGTAGACTCCTGTCCCGCCGATTATTCCAACGTCTGCCTTCTCCATCAGTCGTACACCACCAGCGACTCTACGTTGTAACCCATGGCGCGCAAGCGCTCGGCACCCCTTAGTCCTGCAAGCTCTATCACAAATGCAAACCCTGCCACCTTGCCTCCGAGCTCTTCTACCAACTGGGCAGCTGCGACTGCGGTGCCGCCTGTCGCTATCAGGTCATCTGCTATCAGTACCCTGCTGCCCTTCTTCACTGCGCCATCCTGTATCTCCATTGTGGCATTCCCATATTCGATATCATACGACTTTTTCACCGTGTTGCCCGGAAGCTTGCCTGCCTTTCTTATCATGATCACGCCCTTGCCTGCCTTCATTGCAAGCGCAGTGGCTACAACAAAACCTCTTGACTCGATGCCTGCAACAGAGTCAAACTTGGACTTTGGAAACGCCCTTGAAAAGGCGCCTGCCAGATACTTTAGCGCGCCAGCGTTTCTGAAAACGGGGTTGATGTCCCGGAACAGTATGCCCGGCTTTGGGAAATCCGGGTGCTTGGTAATTATCCTGTCAAGGTTCAACTTGGCAGCAGCCACGCAGACTAGGCACTTTATGGCTGTAAAAAAGATTACGAAGTCTTTACCCCGCGAAGAAGTTAGCCATTGCTTACTGCCTGCTTTATACGGATGGAATGTGAAATAACATCATCGTGGTAACGGAAAGGCAGGCGGCATTCCGCTTAAAGGTGGCCGGGATCAGGAACTTTGATGAGGCATTTGAGATTGTCAAGTCCGCCGTCTTTGAAACATTCAAGATGCACAGAGCGGGGCTGAGCCTCATACTGCAGGTCATGCCGACTAACCTTGGCGCATACCACATCCTCGGATCTAATGTGATAGTTATGAACAGCTATGTGCTGGCGGCCATCCGTCGGCTGTCAGGATCAGATGCCGAGTACAACGCCTATCTCTTCATGGTGCTTGTACACGAATACCTGCACAGCCTCGGCCTAGTCGACGAGAACAGGGTGAGGCAGATGACCTACGGGCTATGTAAGGAGATGCTCGGCGACGACCACAGCTCGACAAAGATGGCCAAGGAAGACCCCTCATCCCTGTTTCCACAACTGCGTTCGATGGTACATACGCAGTTTGGCCGAGAATTCCAAGTGATCAAGGATTTTGACAAGGCCGGACAATCCTACATACAGTAGTACCAATAGTAGTGATCAAGCACTTGCTTTGCGCTTTTTCTTGGATCTGCCGTAGTATATCATGAGTCCCATACAAAAGAATCCGATGAATTCCGGGATGATGAAAAGCCAGAATCTCTTTTCCGGCGGCGCGTTATAGTCTGCTAGGCTTGCTACAGGACCGCCTATCAGTCCCCCAAAAAGCCCTGCCATTATCGCGGCCGTTACTATCTTTTCACGGTCCACATATATTGATACATCGCTTTGCCATTAAGTTTTCACTGAAATCTTTCCACTTAGCCTGTACTAAATTCCATACAAAACGGTAAAAATACCCAACTTTTACTTTAATAGTGAGCTCTGAACGTATAAATAAGAACACTCCGAAGTACGTGTATGCCAATAAAGAATGGGGCTGAGTACATTGAGAGCCTCAGGGGGAGGAAGCTTAAGGTATATCTATTTGGACAGCAGGTAGAGGAGCCGGTGGATCACCCTATGATCCGGCCATCAATCAACGCGGTGGCTGCAACGTATGATTTAGCGGCAGAAGATCCGACATTGGCTTCTGCCAAGTCATCGCTTTCTGGCCTTAACGTCAACCGTTTCTTGCATATAGCAGAAAGCGCCGAGGACCTGGTAAACCAGAACAGGATGCAGCGCCGGCTCGGACAATTAACAGGTACTTGTTTCCAGCGCTGTGTCGGAATGGACGCGCTCAACTCGCTTTATTCTACAACTTTTGAAATTGACCAAAAGCATAGCACCAAATACCATAGCCGGCTCAAGGAGTTCATCAAGAACGTGCAGCAGGAAAACTATGTCATCGGTGGTGCCATGACTGATGTCAAGGGAGACCGCAGCCTTTCGCCCTCGCAGCAGCCCGATCCGGATATGTTTGTGCACATCGTAAAGAGAGATGAAAAGGGCGTCTACATTACGGGAGCAAAGGCGCACCAGACCGGATGCATCAATTCGCACTGGGTAATAGTCATGCCGACCATGAGGCTCAAGTCAGAAGACAAGGACTATGCAATAGTCGGTGCTGTTCCTGTGGATGCACCCGGCATCACCTACATCTATGGAAGGCAGTCCTGCGACACAAGAAGCATGGATGAGGGTACTATAGATGCTGGTAACAGCAAGTTCTCCGGCCAGGAGGCCATGATGATCTTTGACAACGTATTCATTCCAAACGAAATGATATTCATGGATGGAGAGCACGAATATGCAGCCATGCTTGTTGAAAGGTTCACATGCTATCACCGTCGCTCGTATGTGTGCAAGACCGGCCTCGGCGACGTGCTCATAGGCGCAGCGGCTGCAATTGCAGATTATAACGGTGTGACAAGCGCCTCGCACATCAAGGACAAGCTGGTGGAAATGACGCACCTCAACGAGACAATATTTGCAGCAGGCATAGCCTCTTCGTATCAGGCACACAGGACCGCATCTGGAAACTGGCAGAATGACGACATGTTGGCAAACGTGTGCAAGCATAACGTTACCAGATTCCCTTACGAGATAGGACGCCTTGCGCAGGACATCGCCGGCGGGCTTATGGTAACCATGCCGTCAGAGAGCGATTTTAGAAGTCCTGAAACAGGTCCTCTTCTTGAAAAGTATCTGAAGGGCAGAAAGGGAGTCTCTACAGAAAACAGGATGAGAATACTGCGTCTGATAGAGAACATGACCCTTGGCCGAAATGCCGTAGGCTATCTGACCGAGTCGATGCACGGCGCCGGCTCGCCGCAGGCGCAGCGTATCCAGATAGCAAGGCAGATGCAGCTGGAGTACAAGAAGAGGCTCGCAAAGGATCTTGCAAACATTAGCGAAGGCGAGGCGGCTGAAATGGTTGCAGAAAACTCTGAATACTTTGACAGGATATTTGGTGCAAAGGACAACAAAAACAACAACAGGTAGCTGGCACACATATATACTCGAAGCTGAGTCACGTCACGCCAACTAAACCGACGCGCAAAGGCTATCAAAGGCTATACATACAAGATCTGCCTTTGCAAAGCCCTTCTGGAGAACGCCTATACGATGCGCCGGCTATTTTATGGCACACTATGATCGCATATTACTTGATATCTGGAGGATATATGGCATCTCTAACACGCGCTTGAGAGCGGGCATCAAAAAGGATTATTTATCAGTTTGACGTAAAAACAGTATCTTTGGGGTTGTTGGGTTAATGGAACTTGACGAAGCACAAATTGAAGACCTCACCGGCAAGGTTTTCAGGACTATTGTTTCAAACGGCAAGGACGGCATACTGCAGTCCGAGCTATGGAAGGAGCTGGACCTGACCAGCAGGGATGGCTCTCGTGTAGCGATCCGCTTGGAACGCAGATCCCTTATAAGGAGGGAAAAAATGCTGGAAAACGGCCGGTGGACATACAAGCTCTTTGCTACAAAGCTTCCTATAGACACTGCAAGCGTAGAGAACGCTCCGTGCCTTACGTGTCCTGTGGAGCACATGTGCTCCCTTGAAGGCGCTTACAGTCCTATTACGTGCAGTTTTATTGAAAACTGGCTCATTTCGTCGCTTGATATAGCAAATGGCAAGAAAACGGTCATCGAAGAGCCGAAATGAGGCTTGCTGATGCCCGGAGGGATCATTATCGCAAACTGGCTCGGGATCAGGGCCTTAGAAGTAGGGCCGCATACAAGCTCAAGCAGATAAATGATTCCTACCGCGTACTCAGAAAGGGCCACAGGGTAGCTGACATAGGCTGCGCGCCCGGCGGCTGGCTGCAGGTAGCAGTCAGCGCGGTTGGAAGTTCCGGCACAGTGGCCGGTATTGACCTCAAGGCTGTGGAGCCCGTACAGGGAGCCACAATTCTGAAGGGAAGCATCGATGATCCTGCTGCAGTAAACAGCCTTGTCGGGGCACTTGGTGGTCATGCCGATGTCATACTGTCAGATCTTGCGCCAAACGTCAGTGGCATGTGGGAAGTGGATCATGCCAGACAAATGGACCTCACAAGGAGTGCTCTTGCGCTTGCTAAACAGCTGCTGGGTCCGGGCGGGACTGCTATTTTCAAGGTATTTGAGGGCGAGTTTCTCGGCGAACTAAAAGAAGAAATGAAAAAGAGTTTTGGCAAGGTCCTTGTCAGCAAGCCCCAGGCCAGCCGCCAAGAGAGCAGCGAGATGTATTTTGTCTGCCTCAACTTTCGCGCCAACTAGTTGAAATAATCTATTTCCCCTCAGTGAAAGTTGATTAAATTAATTAAGCTGTATAGGCCACCGGTGAAACGCGGCGATATGCCACATCAGCCGGTTGACTATCAGAGGAACCATAAGCTGGAGGTTCCAAAGGGCCCGGAGGCATCAGCGAGTCGTCTTCTTGTACTTTGTATTGACAGAGACGATGACATTGGGTCAAAGGGCGGCATGGAAACGCCTATCGTGGGCCGCGATCAGTGCATCAACGCAGGCACTCGGCTTGCCATTGAGGATCCTGAGGATGCCGATGCAAATGCCATCTTTGCTGCAGTCAAGCACTATGAAGAGCTTGTAAGCAAGGGCTATGCCGCTGAGGTTGCCATAGTTGCAGGCAAGTTCAACCGCGGGATAGAAGCTGACGAAAAGATAAGCCGCGAGGTAAAGGCAATACTTGAAAAGTATGACGCAACTGGCGCAGTCATCGTGTCAGACGGCGAGGATGACGAGACCGTGCTTCCCGTAATACAGTCGAGGCTGCCTGTTGTTTCTGTACAGCGCGTAATAATCAGACACAGCAGGACTGTCGAGTATTCTTATGCAATCTTTGGCCGCTATGTCAAGGCCATGATGTATGACCCACAGTATTCCAAGTTCTTTCTGGGGGTGCCCGGGGCATTGCTTCTGGCTGCTGGTCTTGCGGTAGCTTTTGAGCAGACCAAGTGGCTAACAGTCATGATACTTGCCATTCTGGGTGGCGCATTTATAGTCAGGGCGTTTGACATAGACAAGGCCATTGGCTCTTTTAGCAAGATGGGGCCAACTGACTTTATCAAGCTGTTCTCTATGATAGGAGGCGTACTTATCATAATTGCAGCAATTGCAAATGGTGTCTCGAGCATACCGCCAAGCATACCCGTGCACGAGATGTCGGCGCCTGAAATACTCGGAAATAGGGATGTAGTGGGAAGCTTTGCCAAGGGCACCATAACTCTGCTCTGGATAGGTATAGCCACGGTGCTTGGCGGAGTATTCCTGGGCAACTGGCTCAAGGGCAGCTCTCGAGAAATGTCGGATATTCTCCGTCTCGTAGTGCTCGGGCTGTTGTATATACCGATGGTACAGTTTGCCTCGGTGCTGACAGAAGGAACCAGCCCGTTTACACTTATCTCGTCGCTACTGGTAGGACTTGCAGTCTCGCTCGTTGCAGCCGCATTCTTTTACCAGCGCTACAGGCACAGGCACCAACGCGATCCAAACACCAGTTCGACTAGTCAGCCCTGAGAAGCAGTTTGCAGAGGGTTTTTCCGTTTGTTAATATTTATATTGCAAAATTTCTTGATAATTGTGGTTATTATGCCCGAGCATGGTGAACGTGACGCGCAGGCGCAAAAGTGGTTCTGCGGCTACTGGATGACTCTGGAGGAGTGGGAGGACGTCCATGACTACTCGCCCACCGTGGCAGAACCCGAACCTTCTCACGACTTTTAGGGATAAATATACAAACAAGTCCGATAACCCACTTATGTGGTTGACGAGCGGTCGGCGGGTGCGGTGGTCTTTTATGCTATCGACCCCGAACCGGAGTACCTTCTCTTGCACTATACCGCAGGGCACTGGGATTTTCCCAAGGGCAACATAGAGGCCGGCGAGACTGAGAGACAGGCCGCAGTCAGGGAAATAATGGAGGAGACCGGCATAACCGATGTGGTCTTTATCGAAGGTTTCAGGCACACTGTTTCATACAGATACAGGAAAGGCAGACGAGTCGTGAGCAAGGAAGTCGCGTTTTTCCTGGCGCAGACGGGGACAAGGGATGTAGTAATATCGCACGAGCACATAGGCTATGCCTGGAAAAAGTACGACGAAGCCATGAAACGGGTCACATTCAAGAATGCAAGAAACTTGCTGACTGCTGCAAAGACCTTCATGCAGAAAATGCCCGCATGATTGCGTCTTTGATATCCTGGGCCGCCTTGGCAGGATTCTTTGATTCTATTATGGCCCTGCCGATTATCAAATAATCCGATCCATTCTTGGCAGCCGCAATCGCATCGGCACCCTGCGCGCCTACGCCGGGAGAATATACGTCAAGCGAGGCTCCCATGTCCTTCTTTTTCTGAGATATCTCCCTCAGGACTTCTGCCTGGGTGGCACCAATTATGACACCATCTGCCTTGGCTACCATGGCCCTGCCAAAGAATACCCTGTACATCGTGTCATCGTTGGACCTAAGGCCATAGCCTTCGGAAGCGTCAGGGTGGCTCATAAACACAAGTGCAATCACGCCCATGCTCTTTTTGTGGGCCACTTGGACAAGCGACGCAAGGGTGTTGGTACCAATGAACGGGTTTGCTATCACCGCGTCAAAGCCCATAATTTTCAGCTGTTCCAGCGTGATCTCGTTTGTATTTTCTATGTCATTCAGCTTGATGTCTGCTATGCACTGCAGGCCAAGTCTGTGTGCGAGGTCTGTTATCTTCCTTACCTGACTTGAAGAGAGCGGAAGCAGCAGGTGGAAGTTTATCTTGACGGCGCAGATGTACTCTGCAACGGCCCTGATGCTGTCTGCGGCATACTTTGGGTTGCTCTTGCGGGGTACGGGATCAAGTGCAAGGATTATCCTGCTCTTTTTTGCCGCCTTTGCCATCCTTTCTGAAAAGCTATTCATAGGCCTTGACCAGCGGATGCTCCGCTGCAAGCTTTACCACCTTCAGGTAGATGTAGCCGTGCTCGTCAAGCGATGAGGTGAACACCGGTTGGTCTGCCCTTTGGCTCGAGTAGCGCAGAAACGGCCCTTGCTCGGCACTTTCAAGAGGCACATAGTAATAGTATGATTGAGATTCGTTCTCTGACATGCTCATGGGGGTTCCTATTATGGCCTTGTTGCGCTCCTTTGACATGAAAAGCGGAAGCGGAGCTTCTTCGTATATGGTCTTGTATGCTGCCACCTTGGCAAGAGACGCCAGATCTGACAGCCTTATCACAGTGTATCCTGCCGTTTTCTGGAGCTTGGCAGATCTGGAAAGGGCCGGCGGAAACTTGTCGACTCGCAATATAGGCGAGTAGACGAAGGTTGGATTGCTTATCGCGTCTGCAAGCCTGACTTCTTCCATGCCTCCGGACGTCCTGTAAGCCAGATACTGCGCCCTTTCAGCGTCAACCTCGCCAAAGTAGTAGATGACGGGTCTTCCGTCTATCACGTCATGCTGGGCTGCAAGGACTGTCTTGCCGCCAAGTTTGAAGGAGAAGGCAGGTATCGGCGCCCGCTCGAGCGCGCATACTAGCCTTGCAAAGTCCTTCAGGCCTGCCAGCGCAATGTAGCATGGGGCCTTGAGCCGCAAATCGCCATTCGATGGATGCATATACTATTAAAGTCATCCGCCGTTCTTGCTTCTGTTGGAACGGCTTGAGGCACTGCTGCAGGCTGCAGGCAAGAACATTGAAGAAGGCTCGCTCTGGCGCGCCTATGTGGCAGTCGAGTCCGCAATACTTGATGTCAAGATGCGCCACGGCCTGGAACACGAGCAAGCGCCTGTGTCTCCAAAGAGGACTGCGAAAATGGACGACCTCATTGCAGATGCAAAATCACGGCTGTCAGGACTCGACATTTCAGGAGACAAGAAGAAATTGCTTTATGACCTGCGCGCCTGCCGCGATGCGCTCAAGGCTGTTCTTGTAGCATCAGCATCAACATCAAGAGCGAGAACAGCAACAGGAACAGGAACTGCAGCCAAGACCTAGCGCCTGTCCACGACGTCTTCTAGTTCCGGACCGGTTCCCACCAACATGACTTTGACTCCAAGCTCGCCTTCTATTTCCTCTATGAACTTTTTTGCGCCTGCCGGCATCTTGGCCCAGTCGCGCACCTTGGCACATTCGGGGAACAGTACATCCATCTTTGTAACTGCAAGCTGCGTCGCGCTGTTCAGCCTCACTGCGCGCTTGGCAAGCTCAAAGTCAAAAGGAGATGCCCTCCTCTGTCTGCCTGTCACGCTGCCAAATTCCAGCCACCCGCGCTTTTTGGCCTCTTCTTCTGAAAGCTCGTTTTCAAGAGGTCCGCCGCCCACTCTTGTGACGTAGGCCTTGAATACTGCAAGCACTTCATCCACCTTCTTGGGTCCAATGCCGACGTCTGAGCATATGCCCGATGCAGTCACGTCCTTTGATGTCACATACGGGTAGCCTCCGTGGAACAGTGATAGGTACGTGCCCTGTGTTCCTTCGACCAGCACCTTTTCGCCGGCTTCAAGTGCATAGTTGACCGAGTTGCTGACATCTTCTATATAAAGCGAGAGCTCTGGCACATCCCTTGCCAGCTTTAGGGTACGCAGCGCCCTGTCTGCGTTTGCCGGACCGGTACCCGTACCCGTGGTGCCAACCTTGCTCTTCAGGTGATCCTCTGACTTGTCGCGATCTATATGCTGCTGCTCTATTATGCCGCACTGGCCGTCAACAAACGTCCTATCATCTGCCTTGAACATGGCTATCTCGTCAAGCAGGATTTTCGGGTTTACAAGCACGCCTGCTCCTATCAAAAGCCGTGTGGTGTGGTTTAGTGCTGCACTTGGTAGCATGCGCACCTTGTATTCCTTGCCTTCAAAGGCAAACGTGTGGCCGGCGTTGGGGCCTACTCCTCCTCTCACTGCAATTGTAGGGCTATCACGCTTTGCAAGGTAGGCTACTATCTTGCCCTTTCCTTCGTCGCCAAAGAATCCACCAACTGTCACAAGGCACGGCATGGCATGCATATTCCATATAGTTGCTATTTAATTTGTTTGGGAAGAGGTAGAGGACAGAGGCTTAAAATTGAGCCAGTGCAGAAAAGGCCTCGTGGGTCAGGATCTTGGAGGGGCGGCTGGCAATATCATCCAGATACTTGCAAACCTGCCGGACTTTTTGCGCAAACCAATGCTGCAAAAAAGGCTGACCGAGTTTTTTGACATGGGTGAGCAGGAAAAGGAGGAGACAATATCACTTGCGCTCTCTGCGGCTCCTACAATTGAACCTGCCAAGCTGTCTGTTCTGGTCAAGACATGGCTTGAGGTGCTTGCCGGCTTTGATGCAAGCCAGCGCACAGCGATATTTTCCTTGTACTGCAGGCAGATACTCTTGCGCCCCGAGTCGCTGCAAAAACTGGACTTTCAGCCGCTAACCGCGGCTTATCTCTCACTTGGGGAAAAGGAGCGCCAGATTCTGGCAGACTCGTTTAAGGAAGTGTTGTTGTCGATGCCAAAAAGGGAGAGGCTGCTGGCACTTGTACCACAGCCATCAAAAAATGCCCTAGGACTAGTGTGACGGCGGCTCCTCTGGGTTCTTCTGGATTTCGCCGACGCCCTTTTCAAGTCCAAAGAAGGCCCGTTCTTGCTTACGAAGCGCCTTTCTGTGTTCGGGCATCGACATGTCGAGCCGAAGCTCGTTCATTACCATAACCGCATAGGTGGTCCATTCCTTCCAGCACTCATTGCATGCAGGATACTTTTCTGCTGCCGGATCTTCGTGTGGCCCTGCTATTTCCTTGCCGCACTTTAGACATGTCTTGCTCATCTGCGGTTCTTTCGTGCTTGTCACTATTATAAATTCTGGCAAGCGTGAAAATCTTTCTGCTTTAGCCTTCCTTGGGATGAGAGCGAGCATTAAATAACATCTTTGCCGGGCAGGCTCCCTGATGTCAACGAGCCAATCGTAGCGCCTCTTTTTCGGCAGTTACAAGCCCACAAGCTTTAGCCGCGGGTAGTTGACAAATTGCCTAAAACAGCGGTTTTCTCATCCTCGAGCCACAGGAGCACTTGTCTCCCTTGACTTGGGCGCCGCACGAAAGGCACACATATTTCAGCTTGGCACCTTCCTGTCGTTCATAACCCCGACCGGCAGTCTGGTTGCTAAAGCCAAACGACTTGAGCGCCTTTTGCTGTTGCCATCTTATTAGAAATATTGCTGCAACAAATATTGCAATGTTGGCAGTCATGCCTACTAGAAAGCCGAAAAAGTACGTGAGTACGAGTCCTACGCCTAGAGCAGCACCCACAAAAGCTACTTGCCTTTTGAACACCGGTTTTAGACTGCCGTTCATTGTATTAAGTACGCATGCAACATTTAAGAGAGTTTTCCAATTTTCCCAAATTCGATCAGAGAAAGTTATTATACTTTTACTGAGAAGATCAACCAATGAAGGTGCCATGCCCGGACTGCAAACAGATAGCCGAGCTGGCTGATGACTTTTCATACGTCAAGTGCGCTGCATGTGGTTTTGACATGACGTATGGCGACTATGTCAAGCATATCGCCTACAAGGACGCCAGGTACAAGGATATCCTGAGCGACTACAAGCATTAGGGTTAATAACTCTGCAGGGGTGCACTGTCTCAGTTGGAGATTGAGCTTGCAGCAAACCTTGTCGGTCTGGCCATTTCCATTTTCATAGGCCGGTTTGCGTACACAGGTTATGCAGCCGTCGGCAGCCCGAACCTGCTTCGCCTCACTATAGCCTTTATTTCCATTTCAACCGGCTTTGTCCTGCTTGCCTCGGCGCTCTTTGTAAGTGCTGAGCTGTCTGTAGCCATCAATACGGCCGGCCTTGGTGCGCAAGCTGTCGGTTACTTTTTCATAGCCATGTCCCATGGCCTCAAGTCATCATTTGATTTTTTGCCATCAAAGCGTGGAGCCGCGCTGCTGTTAGTCCCCTTGACTAGTGCTCCTTTCATAATCCCGGGTAATTCAATAGAACATCTTGTCAGGTCAATTTCTTTTATTCTATTGATATATGTGTCAATTGAAACGATAGCGTCCTATATGCAGACCCGGAAGAGTAGCACCCTTATGATAGGCTCTGGCCTTGGCACTCTGGCGGCTGCGGAGATTGTGGCCTGGTACGGCTTTATCTTCCCCGGCACCTTTGCACTTCCCGCGTTGATCGCCAAGGTGGCAGGCTTTGGCCTCATGGTCGTGCCGTTTTCAAAACTGGGACTTGGGAGAGTAGAAAAAGTTGACGGCGTATAGAACCCACATCAGCATAATAGCAGACATACTTGATACTGCAAGGGAATGCAGCTATGACGGAAACGAAGGCGCGACTGTGACACACCTCATCCGCAGGGCAAACGTACCCTATAGGAGGCTGTCGTCATTCATGTCCACTCTGATGGCATCAGGACTATTGCACGAGCTGCCCGGAGAGTCGAGGTACCGCATTAGTGAAAAGGGAATAGAATTTCTAAAGAACTACCGACAGTTCAAGGGCTTTTCTGAAAGCTTTGGCCTAAAGATATAGACAGAAGGTACCTGCATCCATCAGTAAGGATTGCCAGCCAAGTAAGTTATTACTACTGCCCTTAAATATGCAGCGACCACAATATGGTATCATTGTCAAGTCTCTTTGAGAGCATCAAGAATGAGCTTTTGTCTTGGCCCGAAGTAACTTGTGGCGAACACAGGTTTGGTGGCACAGAGTTTCGGGTTGGCGGAAAGGAGATGGGGCACATGCATGGCTTAAGCTGGGCAGACCTGCCCTTTCCCATGAACATTAGAAATGAGCTTCTCAAAAGTGGAAAGGCATCGCCGCATCATGTCCTGCCGCAGTCCGGCTGGGTGACATTTTACATCAAGAACAAGGATGATGATGAGGACGTGCAGGCACTCTTGAAGCTATTCAAAATGCAGTACGAAAGGCTCAAACGTTAAAGAAAATTGGCCGGCTATTCTTCATCAAAATCTTCGTCAGCCGACACTTCATCGTCATCATCATCAAATTCGTCCTCAAAGTCATCGTCTTCCGACATTATCCCTGTATCGAAAAAACGCTTGTTATAAGCATTGTGCTGCAACTAATTAGTTGCCGGAGACATTACTATACAGCTGCACTTGCCTATGGAGCAACGCCTGACTTCTCTGCTGTCTATGCGAGAAAGCACGTAGGTGTGAATCTCAATTGGATGAAGGCACTTGTGGCAGAGTGGTTCATTGTACGGCATGCCAGTTATGGACAAAACATTACT
Source organism: uncultured Nitrososphaera sp. (assembly GCA_964586705.1). Taxonomy (GTDB): domain Archaea; phylum Thermoproteota; class Nitrososphaeria; order Nitrososphaerales; family Nitrososphaeraceae; genus Nitrososphaera. Next base: position 13,536 of record CAZPIL010000003.1, read on the forward strand.
ATTAAGATAGCTCTGCATCTATAATCTCTAGTAGTCTTTTTATATTCACGGTCACTTGATTTCCTAGTTATGGGCCGAGTCGAAAAGGGCGTTCCTTGCAGTGTGGGAGGGTGTGAAAATCCGGCAGAGCGCTCCATGAGCGGAACCAAAGCCGCGATGGCGCCAGACTTGGGCCTGGGGGGCTCCAAGCGCGCCTACCTGTGCCGCGAACACTACAAAGAATGGAAGAAAACCACCAAAGAAGACAGGGAAAACGAGCGTGCAAGGTGGGGCTAACCTATGAACTACCAAGCCCCAAAGGGTGCAAGGGTTTTCCAGCTCGCCAGAATTTATAAATTAGCATGGAAGTGCTGACAGAATATAGAATATGCGCCTTTTGCAGCTTCACTCTGATTTTATAGAATACGAGCCGATTGAAAAAGAGATTAAAAGTGCCGAGGATATAGAGTCAAAGCAAAAGGTCCGTCTCGATGACCTGGTCGTTGTATTCATGGCTGTCGAGTCTGGGGATGACGAGTCCGTTGCAAAAGAGGCTGCCTGCGAGATAAAGAAGTACATGGACACAGTCAAGTGCCCGCGGCTTTTGATTTACCCTTATGCACATCTGAGTTCTGACTTGGCGGCGCCTGGTGTGGCTGCAGGCCTGATAATGGCAGTAGAAAAATTTGCAAAAGAAGGATCTGTTGTCGAAGTGCACCGATCGCCCTTTGGCTGGACCAAGGCATTTAACATCAAGGTCAAGGGTCACCCTCTGGCAGAAAACGCCAAGGAGATATCCAAGCAGGAGGCCGCCGGTCATGTCCACCTGCACGAGCACGAACATGACCATGACCACGACGAGGGCAAGGTTTCAACTGCCCTTGCAAACGAGGAAAAGCTGAGATCGACTTGGTATGTCCTGCAGCCCGGCGGGGTGCTAACACCTGTCGCACAGTACAAATTCAAGAAGCAGGATGCAAACCTGCAGGTTCTCACAAACTATGAAATAGCAAAGAACCGGGCGGTCAACCAGCAGCCAGAGCACGTCAGGCTGATGAAAAAGATGGCAATAGCAGACTACGAGCCTGCATCGGATGCCGGCAACATGCGCTTTTACCCAAAAGGCCGGCTGATGAAATCTTTGATAGAACAGTACGTGACTCGCAGGGTGATGGAATACGGAGGCATTGAAGTCGAGACCCCGATAATGTACGACTCAAAGCACCCGTCTATGGAGAGCTACTTTAACCGCTTTCCGGCGCGCCAGTATAACATCCAGTCAGACAGCAGACAGCTTTTCCTGCGTTTTGCCGCCTGCTTTGGGCAGTTCCTGATAGCCAAGGACATGAACGTGTCGTACAAGCACATGCCTTTCAAGTTATACGAATTGACAAGGTACTCGTTTAGGCGCGAAAAGTCCGGCGAGCTTGTGGGCCTGCGCCGCCTGCGTGCGTTTACAATGCCTGACTGCCACGCATTCTGCAAGGATATAGAGCAGGCAAAAGAAGAATTCCGCAAGCGATTCGAGCTATCCATCAGCGTGATAAACGCGCTTGGACTGCAGAATGAAGACGTCGAGATGGCCATAAGGTTCACCGAAGACTTTTGGAACGAGAACAAGGCATTCATCACAGAACTGATTGACAAGTTTGGCAGGCCTGTCCTGGCAGAGGTCTGGAAGGAGCGCTTTTTCTACTTCACGCTAAAGTGGGAGTTCAACTTTGTCGACGGCCTTGGCAAGGCGTCAGCGCTTTCCACCGACCAGATAGACGTGGAAAACGGCAAGCGCTACAACATAGAATACGTAGACGAAGACGGCACAAAAAAGAACCCCATAATCCTGCACAACTCTCCGTCAGGGGCAGTAGAACGGGTGATGTACGCGCTGATGGAAAAAGCTGCAAAAGTATCAAAGACAGGCGGCGTGGCATCGTTCCCGCTGTGGCTTGCACACACGCAGGTCCGTATGGTATCTGTTGGAAAAGAGCACGTGCAGTACTGCGACAACATAGCTACCCAGCTTGCCTCGCACCAGATAAGGGCCGACCTTGATGATCGTGACGAATCGGTAGGCAAAAAGATCCGCGATTCAGAGACAGAGTGGGTACGCTATACCGTCGTAATAGGGGACAAGGAGATGGAGTCAGGCAAGCTGGTCGTAAGAGACAGACTGGAGCGCAAGCAGCGCGAGATGACTCTGCAGGAGCTGATAGACGAGATAATAACTCAGGTAAAGGACAAGCCGTACCTGCCGCTAAACCTACCACGCTACCTGTCTTCCAGGCCGCAGGTCATGGCCTGAATAGCCGCAGGTTGTAATCCACAGGTCTGTATTGCTACACATATTTCAGTGTCAGAAAAGCACATACTTATATAAGTATTAGTGGTTATATGACACTGACGACAAATGAATCTTTCAGCAATAGCGCTGCTCAAAGCAGTAAAGGACGGGGCGTCAAGTCCAAATGATATAATGGAAACTATCGGCGTCAAAAAATGGCAATTCAACAAACTGGTGCGGGACCTTGTTGGCCAGGACTACATAGAAAAGAAGACCAAGGACTCATTCATAACCTTCAAGGCAAATCCGAAAACAATCCTCTTCAAAGATATTGCGTCCAAATTCAGTGTTGAAAAGCTGCTTCACGATTCAAACGAAATTGTATTCCAGAATCTGGCCGAACCAAAGACTGTCAATGACATTCAAGAGTTAACTGAACTATCACTTCGGACCATTCAAAGAGCGGTATCTGAGCTAGAATCAATTGGCGCTGTCAGAAGAGATGAAAGCGGCAAGGTACTCCTGAACAGAGACTATGAGCCGCTTTACCTGTTTGCGAAATATTTGAGAACAGAAAGCGGAAAAAAGTACACCGAGCCCTATGCAGAAATAATCTACCAGGACCTAGCCAGGACCTTGAAGAAGGTTCCAAAGGGAAAGCGGGTAAATGGAGAGCTTACCGGCTTTTCGCTTTTTCCAGACTATGGCATAGAATACCATACAACGCATGACTATTACATCAAACAAGACACATCACTCCAGCTTGAAGAAGTCCTGATACATGCTGTGCTTGCTGCAGGCAAAGAGCAGGACAAGCATGGCATTGTAATGGCTACCATATTCTATCTGAAGAACAAGCAGAGACTCGATCCTTTGATCCTCCGCAGGGCGGCCCGAGACTACAAGATGTTGGATGTGTGGATAGACATAGAAGGCTACCTCCAAAATACCCCTGTTAAAAACCAGGATCTGTTTCTGCCTTGGCAGGAATTTGAAGAGAAGGCAAAGCTCTACTTCATTCCGACACAGGACTATACGCTTCCTGTAGCCTACCCTGACCTGTTTGAAGAAATAGGTCAAATCATACCTATAGAAACTGAAGCATACTTGCTTGGTGGTGAAAACATGCGGCTCAAGGGCTTGAAGCCGCGAACCAAGGATTGCGACCTAGTCGTTCCGGATGAAAGGTCTTTTAATCACGTTGTCAAGACACTGAGGAATCTGGGTTATGTATCTCACAGGTCAAGGCTATCTGTGGATGATCAGAGGGTGGCTGCATCGGATATCTTGGAGCATCCTACTGCAAGAAGCAGAGTTGACATCTTTACAGCAATAATCGCCCGCAAGCTTGCGCTTTCGGATGGAATGAAAAGGCGAGCCAAGGTTGAATTTTATGGCAGGCTGAAACTTGGAATTATGGCCAACGAGGACGTATTTCTTATGAAAGCAGTAACGCTCAGAGAAGGGGACATACAGGATATGGCCAAGCTTGCGCAGAGCTCAGGGTTTGACTGGCAAGTTGTGTGGGATGAAATGGAGAGTCAAGAGAAGAACAGACCTGCAAGGTCATTCTCAACAGTCGTTCTGGAAAGTCTTGACTACCTTTACGATCAATCCGGAATACGTGCTCCATTTTACAAGAGGCTGCTCAGACACATACTTGATAATGAAATAGGCAAGCAGCTAGCCGATGGCGGCAGAACTCTGAGCGACGTGGTATCTGTGTTGCATGGGGGGGACATTACGGAGAAAATGATCCGCAACAGAGTAGACTACCTTGAAAAGAAAGGATTTCTGAAGAAGGAAAAGAGAGGAAACGAAGTATATCTGAAACTTTCTGACAACAACTAGTTTTCCGCATCTGTCGGGTAGTAGTAGTATTATTCGACTGGTCGCTATGACAGACTATTTGTCAATCTCTCTCTGACATCCTTTCAACCCTTCACGCCTTGACAGTACGGCAGCTTTTTTCTCAAGCGATCAGAGCTGCGAGCGTGCGTATCTGCGCGACAGGATTCGCAACAGCGTCTGCGTTGCAAGCGCGCCTTCTCTGTAGTCGCCGTTTTTCAGTCCAACTTCTACCATGTCCATGCCGACAAGCCGGGAAGTTGGGTGTATAGCTTTTAGCAAGAACAGCACCTGAAAGGGGTCGAGCCCATAGGGTTCCGGGGTGCCTGTACATGGAACGAATGGCAGGTCGTAAACGTCGATGTCAAACGAGATGTAGACGTTTCTGCCCGCGGTTGCACCCTTTAGGTAGCTTGCTACACGCGAGATGTCTTCGTGAACCTGCCATGCGTCAAAGGTGGTAATTCCACTCTCGGCCACAAGGTCGTTTTCCTGCTTGTCTGCCTGCCTTATCCCTATCTGAACAAAATCCTTGCCGGGGATATGGTGCTTCAAAAGGTGGTAGAACGGCGTGGTGTGGCAGTACTTCATCCCCTCATACTCTGGCTTCAAGTCACGGTGCGCATCAAAGTGCACGACAAAGGGCTTTTCGTCTGCAAGCGTCTTTAGCTGATAATATGTCAGCGTGTGCTCGCCGCCGAGCATTACCGGCACCTTGCCGTCCTTTCTTAGCGAGCTGACAAGCTCCTGTATCGTCTTGTCAAGAAACGCAAGCGTCTTTGCTACGCCTGCCTTTGATGGCATCTTCAAGTCGCCAAGGTCAAATATCAAATTCATGTCGTAAATGTCGG
>CAZPIL010000004.1:0-16804 GCA_964586705.1 uncultured Nitrososphaera sp.
TGGCACATTCGAACACACATTCGAAGCTGAAGGCGAATTCCCATACTGGTGTACGCTACATCCTGCAATGGTGGGCACAGTGATTGTAGGTGCAGGCGGTAACGGTGGCAACGGCAACGGTGGTGAACCGACAGAAAGCACTGCAACAGCCGAGCATGAAGATCAAAGCTACACAATTACTGCAGTGTCTGCTGAGACATCATTAACTGGTGCAGAGATAGTACCTGGTGAATCCGTGCGACTCCAGTTCGACGGTCCCGGAGAAGTCGAGCTTAATCTGCCAATAGGGATGATAAGCAGCATTGACGGAATTAGCGCTGACGGAAGCACAGTTGAGTTTGAGCCAGTAGATGAGGGTGCTGACTCGATGACAATCAGCTTTACCGTGCCAGAAGGCGGCGAAGTGATGATAAGTGGCGCAGTGGTCCCAGAGTTCGGCGTAATTGCAGCTCTAGTACTCGCTGTATCACTTGTGGCTGTCATAGGAGTTGCCCGATTCAAGGGAAGCTCGTTCAGCCTCGGAAGGTTCTAAGCCTTCCACCCCTTTTCCTTTTTCAGATTGCTTTATGTCATCCTGCCAGTACTTTTGCTTGTCATACCATTACCTGCATTTGCACAGGAGCAGGTCAAGCTTGCTACTGCAAGCGACCAGGATACCTTTACTGTCGAGATAGTATGGACAACTGCAGACATTGGCGCCAAAAACACCCTTGAAATATACTTCATAGAGCCCGAGACTGGCAAGGAGGTTGAGGACATGATCTACGAATTTGGCATCATGCAGGATGACACGCTAATCTTCACTAGGCCTGATCAGACTTCAAACGTGCAAGAAGTAACGTTCGGAGAGCCCGGGCCATATACCATCCTTGTAAACAACATTGACGGACTAGGCGAGAATGCCTCCTTCCCTGTCCAAGTCACACCGGAATTCCCACTCGCGTATGCGCTGCCAGCGGCGTTTGGCGCGCTTTTCGCACTGCGCAAAAAGTTTGTCCGATAACTTATTTACTGTCAATGTACTCATTTTCTACGATGATGATGAAGGCATACATGGTTGCGGTAGCATTGGCCGCTCTTGCATCTGTCCCGTTCCTACAGCCTGCATTTGCACAGGGCATGAACCAGACGTCAAGTGGTGGCTCTCTCGATGTATTGGTGGAGCCTATGTGGGGGGAAAACTCTGCAGTAGAACTACAAGTTTCATTTCTGCACCCCGACACCGAAACTCTTCATGATCATATAGATTATGACGTCAAGATTACCGACAGTGAGGGAAGTCAGGTATTCAGCGCCGCAAGCCAGCTCAACCAGCCTACCCTTCATACCAATACTGGAAATGTCACAATACCATATCGGTTCGAAGACCTTGGAAGCTATAACATTACCGTGGAGATGACCGGCATACTGTTTACTCCAATTGCAACCGAGACTGCCGAGTTCTCCGTGAATGTGACACCCGAGTTCCCCACAGGCGCACTATCTGTTATAGCAGCAGTAACTGCCGGCACGATTGCTGTCGCAAGGATGAAGAAAGTCTAGGCCTTTCGAGAAAGCGCGACTGCCGCAATGGCTATCCCTGTCACTCCCAGGCCTATGCCTATCAAGCTTATTATGTAGACCCTATCGGCAGCCTGTCTTATTTCACTCCCAGACTCGGCAGCACTATTTGCGGCTTCACTTGCATTCTGTGCCGCACTATTGGCATCTTCGACCTGTACAGTCAGATTTGTGATGACTGTACGCATCTGCTCGATAAATCCCTCTGGAAGACCTTGGTCGGGGTTATCTCCTGATTCTGGAAAGTTCAGCCTCTCAGAATCTTCGACATTTTCTATTTCTACCTGTGTATTTACCTGTTGCCCGTTTATGCTCCCTGAAAATTCTACAGCATACTGTCCTAGCTGCGTAGGTATGATCTCGGCTTCATACCAGCCTGCCTCTTCCGCGGGTAAGGGGGCAAGCTCCTTCTGGAGGCCGCCTTTTGTTATAACAACGTTTGAAGACGCGAATGCGTTAGTGATAGGTTCGCCATCGGAAACAGTAGTTACTTGAACCACTACTGTATTCAGCTCACCTATGAGCGGCGGCTCTATGCCCCAACCAACTATCAGCCTTGTGTTGCCCACTTCTACTTCGTTATGTGCAAAGGCCGGTTCGAGACCAAAAAGCAAGAGCGGCAATGCAAGGACAAGAGCAAGTGCGATAGCTGCTTTTTTCATTCGTGACTGATTTCTTTGTAATACTTATAACCTTTGGCTCTTGTTCGATGTTTGTACTACAAAACAAGCAAGAGTCAAATATGTGCCAACTCTTATTTCTATTATGGGCAGATCGTGGCTGTACGTGCTGCTAATAGTATTAGCACTTTTGACAACAGGCGCACAGCAGGTTTCTGCTCATCCTTATCTTATAGATTCCAATCCTGCACCGTTTTCAAGCGTTTCATCAGCGCCAGAAGTCATTATGGTGACATTTAGTGAAGCCATCGAAATAAACTACAGCAAAATTTCCGTGATAGGACCCGATGGGACCGAAGTAGACCAAAATGATCCTTCGTATATTGACGGGGATACTGCTACACTACAAGTTTCTCTGCAGCCGAATCTGCCAGAGGGAGTTTATACGGTCTCCACTACCGTCCTCTCTGCAGTCGATGGCCACGTCGTTCCATATGCCTTCACCTTTGGCGTTGGTGTAGCTCCTCCTGGAGGAGGTGATGGTGGAGGGCCTGGCCAGCAGCAAGAGATATTGTCGCTAGAAGAGTCGGCATCAAGGTTCCCCGGAATGGTAGGCCAGATAATTGTTGTAGGCGCTGCATTTGGTTCGTTGTGGTTGTGGAAGCCACTTCAAAGAGTGCCTTGGCTTGCAAATGCAATAGCAGCAAGGCGCCTTGAAATAGACAAGAAAATGCTAAAGCTGGTGATAATAGGGGCAGGCCTTGTGATTGCGTCAAACGTGGCAATGATTTCTGTGCAGGCGTATGCAATAGGGGCCGGCATAGATGATGCGATATCCACAACGTTTGGTGGCATATGGATGATCCGCATGATAGAGTCGTCAATTCTCATGCTGATTGCCGTATTTGTACACCACAAGATGACAAAAGAGGGCACAGCTCCTTCACGGGCGGAAATAATTGCTATCTTTATCATGGGACTTGCAGTGCTCATAACTTCCAGTCTCATTTCACACGGCGCAGCGACGGGTGAGACAGTCCCCATCTTTCTCGACTTTTTCCATAATGTAGCAGCAAGCATCTGGATTGGTGGCATAGTATTGATGGGCTTTGTAGTGGTGCCTCGACTTCTTGCCCTGACAGATGAGAGAGCGAGGCCGGCTGCAATATCAATTCTGATACCACGGTTTTCAATAATTGTAGTAGTGGTTCTAGGCCTTGCAGTAGTCACCGGTCCGTTGTTGCTATTTCTATTAGAGAATAACCTCTCGCTCACCATTGCATCTACCTATGGTAGGATATTAATGGTCAAACTCGCGCTTGCTGGGGTGATGGTGGCAATGGGTGCATATTCGCAACTGGTTGTACAGAAAAAGGCTGTTGCAGCGATGATCGGCATGCAGTCCATCCAACACACTGGCGTCGGCAGGTTTGCCCGTACTCTCAAGGCCGAGGCCGGGGTAGGCATCGCGCTACTGCTCATGGTATCGCTAATGACCAATGCGGCACTTCCGGAAGGTGAGTTTCCACAATTTGCACAAGGAAATGATCAGCAGGCTGCATTTGCAGAAGAAAGACAGGGTAATAGCGGGTATGTGCAGTCTCTGTATACCTCTACAGGCCGTGTGGATATTGCAGTCAGGCCCTTTGCAGTGGGCCAGAACACATTTACTCTATCATTCTACGAGCCTAACGGCCAACCCGCGTCAGGGATACAGACAGCCGCCCTAAGTATGACCAACATCGAAAGGGGCATAGGACCCATAATTGTTGAAACTGTGGAAGAGTCTGAAGGCGTTTACACAGCTGAAGCAGCGTTTGGGATCGCCGGCACCTGGGATGTGGTAGTGGAGGGCATAAGGCCCGAGTCGACAAATATAGTCGCCAGCCTTGATTTGAATGTGGGACCATCTGTCTCTACTCTGTCTTTTGATCTTACCGAATATGAGATGCCCGAGTCATCCGCGCTACCTCTGTTTCCTGTCCTTGATGACGAGCGTAATTCGATATGGGCAGGAGATTCGCGGCCACAAACAGGCAGGATATGGCAACTTGACATGGAAACTGGGAACTATACCATGCATAGATTGCAGGACATCTCTCTTGTCACTATATCTGCGCTTGACTTTGAAGGTAACCTCTGGTATGTGGATCCAAGCCTGACAGTTCTTGGACAGTACGACCCTGAAACCCAGACAAATGTAAACTTCGCGCTACCTGAAGGGGGCATCATTTCTGGCCTTGCCATAGATAACGATGGCAACCTCTGGATGCCCTTGGTCCAGCCTAACAAGATATACAGGTTCGACCCTGATACGCAAGAATTTTCCTTCCTGGATATACCTACGCCAAACTCTATACCTGTATCCATTTCTGTAGATAGGAACGGCAACCTATGGGTTGCAGAGTCTCAAAGCGGCAAGGTAGCAAAGATAGATCCTGACACAGGCGAAATAACAGAGTATGCGCCGCCGGGGAGCAACGAACTGGAGGAGCCAACCGTGATCTTCCAAGATCCCGACAGCGCTACACTTTTCATATCAGAACATAGCGGTCATACCGTGACTGCATTTGACCCTCTCTTTGAGACCTTCCATGAATATCCTGTGATAAATGATGCTGCGCTTGCATTTGGGATCGCAAAGGACAACTTTGGCAACCTGTGGTATGCCGCACACGAGATAGACAGGGTAATTGTACTCGATCCGCGGACCGGTCAGGGAACAGAGGTCAAGATTCCCACTGCCGGCTCTTTTGTGCAGTATATCCTGTCAGACGATGACGGCAACATCTGGATTGCAGAACAACGGGGTGCCAAACTGGGCAAGATAACGGTGACCGCCGGTCCCCCTGTGCAGACGCCCGACGATGGCGCCGAGGAAGAGCCAGAGCAAGAAGCAGAGATGGATCTGTCATTGGCCGACGCGGCCGGCCCCGGCATAGCCGCCGGCATCATCCTTGCAGGAATATTTTACGCGATGAGTGCAACGGATCTGAGGCGAAACATACGACGAGCGTCAGAGATGGACTAACCCCCCACCTTTTTTGTCTATTCCTGCAATCCTTATGCTTGTCTGTTAAATTACTTGAACCTGTGCCACAATGGTTACCCTGAATTTCTTTCTACGCTATGAGAGGAGATGTCACTATGGAAAGCGATAATGTAATTTTCTGCTAGTTCATTCTACGAATGAACCATACTGCTTATGTAAAAAATAAGATGCGTTATTATAATGACTGGTATTTCAAAGAACTTGCAGCTTTTTCTTATTGCAGCAAGTCTTGCTGTGATTGGCGCCGTATACGGCGGGACCGTTTTTGCAAGCCACAGCTTCGAGGCAGGTGTTTCGGGAAATAGCATCCCGGATAATACACACGTCAGACTCGATGGTCTGACTCTTCCTCCAGGCGGCGTCCTTCCGTTGTACGATGCAAGTCCGAACTTTGTATCAGGGCATTTCTTGCTGAGGGCACCATGCGATCCTGACACTCACGTTCCCCACGTGACTGTGATAGCAGGACACATCGATGAAAGCATGCACGGCACTTACGTAGACAAGATGCCCCTATACTACATATCCCATGCCTCTACTGCTGACAGCTGCGTCTACCACGCGCACATGCCCGATCCGCTAAATGGTGGAGCCCCCAAGGTAACTGACATAGCGCTTATCAACCTGTCTGGCGAAGATGCAAGTTTTAACCCCGGAGACGCGGCAGACATAAACGTCCAGAGGGTCCTTGGCAGCATGTCAAGCTCTCCTTATGCTGAGATGCAACTGCCTGCAGACCTGACACACGGAAACCCGATATTCGACCTGAATGACGACGATCCGGACAACGACGGTCTCGGATTCGTACACGAGGAGTGAACCAGAGATGAATAGAATAGGTACAAGGACGATCGTAACTGCTCTTCTTGCTCTCTCTCTTGTGACCGGCCCGGCTGCAATGCTGCAGCCCGCGTTCGCACACGTCCATGCGACACTAACACTTGAAGACGACCCTGTTGAAGGCAGCCAGATTTCTATGGTACTCGGGCACGCAAATGAGCCGACGTACGGGGCAAAGCCTGGCATACATGATGGGAAGCACGGCCTTGAGATATCTCTTAGTGATGCGGCCACGGAATTGCCACTAGCAGGAGCAAGCCTGCAGGCCGACAAGTACTATTTCAAAGACATCCGGTCGTTTGAAAGGGCCGAATCCCCCGAGGACGCTGATGCGATAGAAGAAGGTGTTGACGTAGGCGGTGCATTCGGAGAGGATGGACAGTACCTTGCAAGGCAGGTTCTAAAGCCGGGCATATACGGCTACAGGGTGTATGGTACAATCGACTACTTTGGCGTGTCTTCTGTCTCAATCGATACGACCGTATTCTGCAGTTCACCTGAAGGCAATACTACAAAGTTCAACAGCCCTGAGTGGGGTGGAAGCTTTGGCTGCACCCAAGACATCAGCGACTCTATCTTTCCTGCCAGGCCCGGCAAAGGACATGACAGTAGTAGCAGTGACCGCGAACACGATGCCGGTTCTGAAATGAAAGGAAACGAAATGACTGCTGCTACAAACACGCAATACACCGTTCCTGAGCAGCAAAGCACAGAGTCTCGCGCATGGGACTTTGGCGGGCTCTTGTTCAGCATTCCTGTCGCGGTGCTTGCAGGCTTCCTTGGATGGAGGAGTCTAAGGAGGAGGGGAGATGGTCAGTAATACGCCTTCACTTTCTCCTCTTTTTTGTTAGTTCTGGGTTTGTACCATTGGATTTATTAGGAAAAAATTCTCAAATTAATGTGGATGCAGACGGGTACGAAGCCTGTTCAACGCGAAGCTAGCAAACCGCTCCTTTTTGGCCTAGTTTCTGCAGTAGTAGTCGGCATAATAGCACCGCTGACCCTGCCGCATGTGACCCACCCGTCGATGATATATCACATCATTCTTCACATGGCAGGAGTTGCCATCGCAGCATTCTTGAGTATCGTATCTCTGACAGCTTACCAGAGAATAGGCGGCGCGAGAACCCTTTTCATGACTGTGGGGTTTATCGCACTCGGAGTCGCAGAAGTGTTTTACCTGCTCCAGGCTGCAGCAATTCCTCTACCCTTCTACATACCAAATATTAACATAGAGGCTTCACATATTATTACACTGATAATGCTCACCATGTTCGGCCTGGGAGTGCTGAAGGTGAACAAGTGATGGAGATCGCCCAGACAACAACAAACACACCCGATCTTCTTCTCGCACATATTACAAAAGATCCGGGAGTACGTTATCGCGAGTTATTGCGGCTTACCAATCTGGCTAACGGAGTGCTCACATATCATCTGTTAGCACTTGAAAAACGCGGGATGATCAGAGTAGACCGGCAGTCTAGGGCCACACGCTATTATCCACTGAACGTCTCTGAAGATGAATCACGCATTCTGGGTGTCGTAAGGCACGGACCAGTACGCGAAATAGTATCTTTTATGCTCGCGAACGATATGTGTACATTTGCAGAGATCGTGGACCATACGGGCAAGGCGCCCTCTACAGTATCATCCCACTTGAAACGACTGAGGGAATTAGGCATAATCCAGATCAGATACGGCGAGTACCAGCTTTACGGCCTAGCAGACCGCGAGCTCGTGGCAGACGTCTTATCAAAATACAAGGTATCTTATGCAGACAAGGTTGTAGATAACTACGTTGAAATGCTGGACGAGCTATAGGTTGCACATTGAAGCTAGCATTAATGGCTGTTGCAATAGCCCTGTTGCTTTCCTATCAGCAGGTTCTTGCTGACCCTCTTATAGGCGACATAACACGTCAGCGCATAGGTAATTATGATTTTGAAATCGTAACAGAGCCCAGCCCGCCGCAGGCAGGCCAGCCCACGAAAATAATGCTTAGAATAGCCGGCGTTAATGGTGACGACCTGCTAGATGTACCCCTTCAGATCAGAATAGACAAAGACGGACAGCCCCTCCAGCGTGCAGGTCCACTTGTGGTACCTTCAGGCCACTACAACTACACATATACTTTTGAAGAATCTGGAAGGTATGTCCTCTACGCAGATCTCAGAGATTATGCCTACAGTGGCGAGATTCTAACTTTCACATTCTTTCTTAGCGTTTCAAGCCCTGCCGACTATCTCTTCCCCGGGATAGGCGCCACAGCCGCAGCCGTTGTGGGCACAATAGTCATACTGAAAAGGCGCAAACATACCTGATAGGCGACCCAATCATGTACTGAAGATGCTATATGCCAGTCTGGAGCCTCGTCTTATTTTTTTGCATATAGTGGTTGTTGTTCGCTTGCCAATAGTAAGTACCAATGTTGAAATATCGACAATGGCGCAATTGTGTCGTGTTAAAGCACCTTTTACCCGGGGTCGCTCTGCTTTTACTTGCAGCCAAGCCGGTAGAAGCACACTTTTTTGGCGCGACGCAGGATATAGATGGTTATCAGGTAATATTTGCACCTTATCCATCGAGCCCGACTATTGGACAAAATTCAACACTCAACTTTAGTGTGCTTGAAAATGGAGCCAACCTCTTCAATGTATACGCGGCGATCAAGGTGCAAGACGACTTGACAGGTGAGATTATCCTTCAGGACCCATACAAACAGTATGAGATAAGCGACATCACTATTCCCTATGTCTTTGCAGAGCCTGGTGACTATTCTGTCACCCTTGAGACACGCATACCAGAGCATGAGAGATATCAGGCCGATCCACTTACTGCTACCTTTCAGTTATCCGTATTTTCACCCGGTTTGCCCCTTGATGAACTCTTGATCTACTACGTGGCACCTGCCGCAGTGGCTGTTGCCGGAATAGCGATATATCTTCATTCTAGAAATATGATCTGATACATGCAGTTCGACGAATGTACTATAACACTAAATAGAGGCTGACATCAAGTTTGATCATATGAAGGCAAAAAACATAGCGGCCCTACTGCTGGTTGGCATGGCTCTTGCAGGGATGACCTATGCTACTGCAGGCCAGAGGTCATTTGCCCATAACTTTGCGACAGACGAGAGCGCCACATTTATTGTTGACATGCAGTCTGCCAAGGTTCATCTGATACTGGCTGGGAAGAGCATCAACAATTCCGAGGTAGCAGTTGGGCACATAGAACATGTGCACATGATAATAGACGACGAAATGCTCAACGAGATAGCTGAGAGAAACGAGAGGATAGCTGAAGATATCCCGGCTGCACTTGATGAGCTTGTGGTTATGGTAGAAGATGGCGAGGACCGGAGCATTATAGCAGGGCAGTTTCGCGAAATAAGTAACCTATTTGCCGAGGCTATCAGCGTCAGAATAGACCCGGAACACCTTGAAGATCCGGAAGTCAAGGCTCTGATAGTTGCAGGGTTTGTATCCAACGCACTAGCCGCTTATGAAGGGTATCACGGAGTTGAAGGAACAGATCATAGCGGACATACCGAAGAAGAAGAAGGAGGCGAACATGACGAAGGATCCATGGAGCACACCGAAGAAGGTGAACACATGGAAGTAGGCAGTTCTATGCACATGAACAATGATGGTTCCCTCAAAGCAGCAGAATTGTTCGTCATTCTGGCCAAAAACGCCTTCTATCGGGAGCATCTGGCTGATAACGGCAATACTGATGCGCTAGCGGCAAGGGATGGCTTGATTGAATTACGGGAGATCATATATGGAAAGCAATCCATAGACGATGCAACGGTAGCGGCCCATATCAATATCCACGCCAATCTTCAGAAAGCCTTTGAACTAGAGATCGCCGGAGAAGAGGATCATAGCGGACATACCGAAGAAGAAGGAGGCGAACATGACGAAGGATCCATGGAGCACACCGAAGAGGATGAGCATGGAGAAAACTCTATGGATCACACGGAAGGTAACTAGTGGTAACAACCACCCTCTATCTTTTTGGACAAATCTTTATTTTGAGTATCCGTATCTATTCTGACTGTGTGGCGCTATGCTATTTCCTTGCTTGTAGTCATCGTTTTAATATCTGCTCCAAATGCCTATGGACACGGACTTGGCTCTGACCAGTCGCTTCCATTGTTCATATCTGACAGGCAGGTAGTAGTAGAGGCTACCATATCTCCCTTCTATGTTGAAGGTGCTTCAGAAGGCCAACCTGTTTTCGTACTTCGGGCCTTTGATCCATCCACTAACTCTACCATTGCCGGAACCGACTTTGGAGTGATAATAAGCCTGCAGAATGAGACCCTGCTGGACCAGAGGTTCAAGTCATCTGATGGGTTTGTCGTAGCAAACCTGATACCCGATGACGTCGAAACTGCGCAGGTCAACGGCAATCCTGCGCCGACAGAACCTGTGCAGACAAGTCAGGACAATCCCACAGAAGTTAGGAGCAAGATACTTACAGACGGTGGACTCTATCACATCGCGGTCACGCTTGAGAGGAGCAGCGTGGGGCTGCAGTTGGAACAGGACAGGGAATTTGACTTGTACGTCAGTGTTTCAAAGACTCAGAATTTTGATGTTGCAACTTCGCAGGGACAACAAGCGATTTCTGTGAAAACCTATTACGCGGATGTCGAGGACTTTGACTATGACCCGGAGATTGGCGGACTGTCATTTTCCATGCCTTTTGACTGGAACCAGCAATATGTTAGCCAGGTACAAGTCGTACATATGGAAGTTGAATTTCCAAAGACTATAGAGAACCTGCAGTCAAATGGTTACCTGGGAACAGTAAACGGGATTGACCTTGCCGCAGGCGATGTCCTGATAGATGACTATTCCTATCCTGATACCCGTGTGGTGCACTTTGTACTGACCAACAACAGGCTAACCAGCCTCTCAGAATCTGCAAGTGGCAGCAGCATGGACTTTGCACTTTTACCCGCGACAGTACCGAAATTCCCGCTGGATCTCCTGTCTACTACCGAACGCTATCTGTGGCAGGTATCGTGGGGGCCGGAGGTGATAGAGACCGGTGTGCCTACGACATTTGCAATGAACATTCAAGACCCTGAGGTAGATGACCTTGTCCGGAACTCCTCTTTTGATTTTATTGTTACGAAGGAAGGCCGCGTGGTGCACAGTCAACACCTTTCCTCAGGACAGGGAACGTTCGCCCATCAGTATACGTTCGAAGAACCAGGAACTTATAGGGTTGCGGCGCAGAACATCAACGGCGGGAGCGAGAGCGCTCAGATAGATGTTGTTGTGCTCCAAGGTACAACACCTGTGCAGCCGGATCAACCCGGACAACCGTCCGGGTGCCTGATAGCAACCGCCGCTTTTGGCTCTGAATTGACGCCACAGGTACAGTATCTGCGTGGCTTTCGGGACAATTATGTCATGCATTCTGTCTCTGGCTCTGCTTTCATGAATGCATTCAACGCCGTCTACTATTCTTTCAGCCCGCAAGTCGCAGACTATGAGCGCGATCAGCCGTGGCTGCAGGCAACAGTCAAGACTGCAATATATCCTCTGTTTGGAATACTGCTTGCATCGGAGAAGGCGTTTGCCCTTTCTGGAGGTGGCGAGGCCGGGACAGTAATTGCCGGCGCGATAGCAAGCTCTTTAATCGGAGCAGTATATGTCTCTCCGGCTGCTGCCGGGGCGGTTATGGCAAGCAAAAAGCGCATAGGTTCAAGAACATTATTCGCAGTGCTCTTTATCGCAGTGGCTTCACTTGCCGCGATAGCACTCGCACTTCAAGCAGGCTCAGACCTCATGTTGCAAATAGCCACCTCTGCCTTTGTACTTTCTGTCGTAGGAAGCGTCAGCCTCGCAGTGGCCCGACTTGTGAAGTCCATTCTGGCTAGGTGACTATGTTGGAAAGCCTGCCCTTTTTCTTGGCTATTTTCACCTCGCGGGCTATTCTGCGGCCCATGCTCATAGGCTCGTCATATAGCAGGCCAGAATAAGGAGAGCCGTCTACATACAGGTTGGTACCCGCGACTATCCTTGCCGAGAACTCGAACGTTGTGAACCTTCCTTCACTGTCGTAGACTCCTTCCAAGCAGAATGGGCCCGGCATCCCAGGCTTGACAAGCCTCTCTGCCGCGCTGCAAAAGCGCTCCCCCATTCTATAGACTTCATCAAGAAGTGATTCGCGCAGCACAAGGGGTATATTGCCAACCACCGTGTAGGAGGGCTCGGCGCCAGCACCTAGCTGCTGTCTTGCTGGTATCCTGCCTATGCCGTCAATGTCAGACTCGTAACGTCTGTCGATACCCAGAAGTTCAAGCTCCTCTGTTATGGGCGAATAGAAATATTGGAGATACACTGGAACACCTCTGATGAATTCCTGTATGTAGAGGTCCTGTTCGCCCTTTATCATATTGTGCTGGATTAGTCTCCTTGCCCCTTCTTCAAAGCTCTGCCTATCCCATGCTAGATAGTATCCGCGCCCGCCTGCCGCTCCATGTAGCTTGACAATACAAAGCCCGCTGATGTCATTTTTTGACACCACCGGTCTTGGCGTTTTGAGACCAGCTTCTTCCATCATCTTTTGCTTCAACTCTCTGTCTGCCTCCCAGCGCAGTATCCACTTGTTTCCAAAAACTGGCGTGCTTATCTTCTCTATCTCTTCACTTGACATCTGGGATATCAAAGTACCGTGCGGTACAAGCACAGAGTTTGCTCTCTTTAACTTGGCCTGTATGCCGTCATTCAGAAACTCTTTGAAACTGTCTACTTCGATCATGCTGTCGATAAATCCGAACCTCCTGTACAGGCCTATGCGTCTCTTCTCGCATACTAGTAACGTCTTTAGACCCTCATCCTTTGCACCTTTTAAGACCTGTAGCGCACAGTGCGATCCCAGAGTCGCTATTGTAACAGCCTTACCTTTTGTCAAGATAATGTTGGTTGCAGGACTGGAGGTTAAAATCGTTGTTGAAAAAAAGAGGGTCAGTAGGAGAAGTCGAGCTCATGGCTCGAACCGCTCTCCACGACATATTCGTTGACCACTTTATTCGTGCCATCAGGGTATGCCACCATGATTATGTAGTTGCCCGGAGGGAGGTCAAAGACATAGTTGCCATCAACTGAAACGAAGTCGTTAACGGTATGCCCCGTTTCCTGTTCCGCCGCTACTACTGCAGCTCCTACTGCTGGAAGGCCGCTGGGTCCTCCGACATAGCCGTGTAGCACAGCCGGTTCGCTTCCGGTCGTAACTGGCTGGACATTCGCGTTGGGGGGCATGCCGCCGCTGATGATTGCACCTGCAAGGATTATCGCGCCCACTATCCCTGCTGCAGTATACATTGCAAACCTGTACTGACTGCCCTTTTGCTTCCTCTGCTCTTGTGTGGGCAACTTTGCTTCCACTGTCTCAAGCTTGGCTGCTTGGCCGGAGCTTGTACTCTTTGTTGCTTTGCGGCGCTCTCTGTGATCGTGCTCATGGCTGACTGGATACGCTCCGATACTTCCGGTATAGTCTCCGGTAATCTCCAATACATCGTCCGAGTCGGACAGCTCTTTGAGAATCTCTATGGTCACTTTCTGGTTTGTTGCAAAGTGAGTGCCATTGTCAAAGATAGCGGGACTCGCACCTGTCTTGCTATATATGTAGTCGCGCGCACGCTGTGTATCTATCCCTGGCTTGGTAAAGACTTCTAGCATGTATATCGGCACCACGTCAGGACTCTCTGTGCGTCTGAGCAGCACATCATGGACAAGCGCGGGGTCGACTTTTGGCAGGTATTCGCTATACTTTTTCTGCAGTTCTGCAAATTCCTTCTGTAATTCGCTTGCGTCTGTCATAGGTTTAATATGGCAAAGGTGTGTTGATATCTGTACTTCAACAGGCCGGTTCAAACTTAAACAGCGCTGCTTAAATCGGTCATCTCTGAATATGGCGTCTTTATGCGAATAGCCATGACCAGGATTTTTCAAGCCCCGTTAATCGCACTGGAATATATCCCATCTACAATAGCACGTTGTCATGTCTGTTCTTCTGCCCACAGAGCCTGTCAGCGTGCATCAAACTGTGCAACTTGCGGTAAAAGAAGCGTATAGCTACGCAGAGCCGGCAAGATACAGTTCACAACATAGCTTGGTGGGAAGTTGAGCAGGGCCAAGACAGCAGTACACAAATGGACAGGCAATTCTTAATTACAGCAAAAACTGTATCTAGTTGTGGGTTCTGCTGAGGGGGCAGATGGTGTGGACCTGTTTTTGGAGCTTGCAGGCCAAACACGACGATCTATGCTCGAATCGCTTATGAGAAGGCCTGCTAAGATGAGCACGCTTGCGCGTGAGCTTGGAGTAACCGTGCAAGATATCCACAGAAATGCAAATAGAATGGCAGACGCGGGATTGATCGAGCGCACCGATGGTGCCCTCTGTTTGACTGAATCCGGCAGGATGATAGTGCGGCAGATAAGCTATTTTCTCTTCATAGAAAAGTATTCCAAGTTTATGAACAGCCACACGCTTGCCACTGTCCCTGAAAAATTTTTGCAGCGTATGGGTGCCTTGGAGGAAAGCAGGCTGGTGGAGACTGTGACCCTTGTGATGCAGGAGCTGAAAAGACTGGAATCGTCTGCCTCGCGTAGGCTCAAGATAGCAGTGACACAGGCATGGCCAGAGGAAGGCTCAATATTGATAGATCGGATAAGGCAAGGCGTAGAGGTATGGGTGATAGTGGGACATAATACTGTATTTCCAAAAAATGTCGTTGACGAAATAGTTCCTATCATAGAAAAACTGCAGTCAGGTCCGCAGAACAGGATGGTCAAGCATTTGGATTTGGCGCTCTATATTGCCGATGAAGAGGCAGCAGTCATGTTCCCGAACAGGAATGGTGAAGTGGATATGAGCGCTATGTTCGTTGGCAGCGGCAGTGAGTTTGTTGAGTGGTGCTCTGATCTCTTTGACCATGTTTGGACGAGGTCCGGGCCGTTTGACATAATGAAAACTAGGATAGCGTGATGCTATTATTGCCGGCACCCGCTACGTGATGTGTGAACGCAAGCGCAGCCCATACGGCTGAACATGCCTTCATTGGCGCCCTGCAAAAGATCCTCGGGCAGGCTTTGAGGGTGAGAAAGGTCGAGCACAAAAAAGACGGCAACACTGCATTTATCGTTATTCCGCAACTTGACATAGATACTATCGTAGAAGCAGAGAACATGGTCAATGCACTCATTGCAGAAGGCAGGAATGTAACTATGCAGACGTATCCTTCCCTTGAAGAGGCGAAAAAATACAACCCCGTACTTCGGGCAAATGAGGACAGGATATCTGGCGAGGTTCGTGTTGTCGAGATTGAAGGTCACGACATGGCCGCATGTGCCATGGACCATGTATCAAACCTGTATGAATGCAGGTTATTTCTTGTGACAAGGATATCGAAGAGTGGTGGCGAATATGAGGTTGACTTTGTGGTTGGCCGTGAGGCTAGCAATGCCGCGGTAGAACTATCTGCTAAAATGATCCGAGTATGCGATGAGCTGGGCGCGAACGCTAATACTGTAGTGAAAACTGCCAGAAAAGTCCGAACAGAAGGCGACGCCAATTTCAAGAAACTAAAGGCACTCAGCAGTGAAAAACTTGAAACCACCATTTCTGTTTCAAATGGCAAAGCCTCCATTCTAAAAGGTGTGTTCTCCGGCCTTGCAGACGAAGCGCTGCTAGAATTTGCAGGCGACAGAATATTGATGCCTGATACCGCAGTAATTCTTTCAAATTCCAATTCTTCTGAAATGGCTTATTTTATATTCGCGAGAAATGAGGCGATGAGCATCGACTGTAACAAGCTTTTCCGCGAGGTTGCAGGCGCAGATGGCCGGGGCGGTGGCAAACCACACTTTTTGACCGGCGTTATAAAGAAGGAAAAAGCTCAAGAGATAATCGATGCATTAGCGGAGAAACTGCTGCACTAGCCGTCAATGCAACAGTAGCCGCAGTCACACAGCGCCTCCCCAAAAGAGTCGCATATGTTTTGATAGATGTGTTCCATGCAAATAATAGGCAGGGAAATCATAAAGCGCTTGCTCAAAACCCCTGCTGAGACATAGGGCAGCGCTTTGAGTCTTCACAAGCGTTTTTCGTCTCTTGCCCTCCTACGGTTAAATTAATAACCTCTTTTATACAACACGCTCTGTTTAATTTGGAAACCCTCAAAGAGGAGGATCTGGGCCAGTGGAGACGCACCCACTATTCGGCAGAAGTATGTCCCTCGATGGCAGATCGAGAGGTGGTCGTCATGGGGTGGGTATCTAGCGTCCGGGACCATGGCAGCATCCAGTTCATAATCATTAAAGACCTGCAGGGAGAGGTACAGGTGACTGCAAAAAAGAACGAAGTCGGCGACGAGTTATTCTCACTCGCGCAGGAAATCAAAGAACATTCAACAATTGGGGTGCGTGGTAAGGTCAGGCCACAGGAAAAAGCTCCAACGGGCGCGGAAATTATTCCAGCAGAAATCCATGCATTTTCAATCGCAAGAAAGGCTCCACCGTTCATGACTCAAGGCAAGAACTCTCCTGTTGGCGTCGATACAAGACTTGACCTGCGCGCTGTCGACCTTCGAAGGAGCTACCTTGGCTCCGTCTTCCATATACGACAGACTGTGGTAAATGCCGTCAGGGAATTTCTTGCGCGCCAGCAGTTCATTGAAGTTAGCACCCCCAAGATGATTGCCACAT
>CAZPIL010000005.1:0-16651 GCA_964586705.1 uncultured Nitrososphaera sp.
GGGTGAGGAAGGAAGGAAAGGGCGTTGACGAGAACAAATACCGGCGACATGCGCAAAGAGCGCTAAAGACATTCATCTCGCTTGGGCCGTCATACATCAAACTTGGCCAGTGGCTCTCTTCCAGGGCAGATCTTCTACCACAACCGTACCTTGAAGTACTTGCGAGTCTCCAAGATGACGTTCCACCGGCACCATTTGCAGAAATCAAGCCTATCATTGAAAAAGAGATCGGCAAGATCGAAGACGCATTTGAGGAATTCAGTGAGCGGCCGATTTCTGGTGCAAGCCTCGGGCAAGTGTACCTCGCCAAGTATCAGGGCAAGCAGGTTATAGTCAAGGTGGGCAGGCCTAACATTGAACGCATAATTGCAGATGACATTTACGTTTTAAGAAAGATAATGCCGGTTGCAACTAGATTCATCGACCCCAATCTGCGCTTTTCGGCTGAAGGAATGCTCGCCCAGTTTGCAGAGACAGTACAGGAGGAAATGGACTACAGGATAGAGGCAGAGAACCTGAAGACGATAAAGCGAAATTTGGCAGCAGATCCTACTGTCATCATTCCAGAGGTGGTAGCGGAAAGAACTTCAAGGCATGTGCTTACTATGGAGTATGTACATGGAATAAAGATAACAGACATTCAAGCACTGGACGCAAAAGGCATAGATAGGTCCAAGATTGTGATGCGGGCACACAGACTGTTCTTCAAAATGCTCTTGAGACACAGCATATTCCATGCCGACCCGCACCCAGGAAACATCTCTGTGGAGGACAGCAAGGAGGCAAGGTTGATACTGTACGACTTTGGGATGGTCGGCAGACTCGACGATGAGACGAGGATCAGGCTGATACGCCTATATATTGCCCTCCTAGACAAAGACTCGGCGCGCACCGTCAACATTCTGATAGAGCTTGGAACACTCGAGCCTGCCGTCAACCGCTACATTGTAGAAAAGGGTATTGACATTTCGATACAATCCATGTTTGGCAAGCAGGTTGACAGAATGGAAGTGAAGGCCTTGATGGAGCTTGCAAACAAGACCATGAGCAAGTTTCCATTCCGGCTGCCAAAGAACCTTGCTCTTTACATGCGCATGGCATCGCTTTTAGAAGGCATCTATCAGCATCACAAAGTCAATTTTCAGTTCGTAAGAGTGCTTGGAAACTTGCTTGAAGAGGAAGGCCTCGTACGCGATGCATACATAGAAGAAGTAAAAGTATCGGCAAAGAGGATAGCAAAAGGAATAGAGGCATCGGTCGAGCTTGGCCCCATGGTCAAGTCATTTTTCGAAAATCCGCAGGGGTTCAGACAGGAGAAAAAGAGTCCCATGCTTGCCACAAGTATTCTTGCATCGGCACTCTTTATAGGTTCGGCGCTGATGCTCCCACACAACGCAATTTTTTCGTATGCGGGCTTTGGAGCCGCAGCTGTAGTAATACTTGTGGGCGTCACAAAAAGATAGCTAGGATATAGGGATGCTGGTTGGACCTGATGGCATCGGTATCCTTAGAGTCACGACACCGTCTGCATATGTTGCCTTGCCGACTACCTTCTCGTCTTCCTTGACGTTCAGAGGCAGGATGATCTTCTTGTCTATTCTCTGCGGCCTGTGCTTCTGGTAGACAGTACCGGTGTCTTCGACAACCTCTCTTTTGGCGACTATAGAAAGTATGTTCCCCTTTATCCTCAGGTTGATGTCTTTCTTTGCAAATCCGGGCAAGTCAATGTTCACTACAAGCTCACTGTCTTCTGCAACCATATCTATTGCAGGCATAACGAACTCGTAGAATTCTCTAGACCGGTGGTCAAGCTCACGTGCAAGCTCTCGGACCATATACCTTCCTATGCTCATAGCTAAAATCCGTGCGAGCAGTATAAATCCTTATTTGAAAAAAGTAAAAATACCACGAGGGGGTAGCGGCACTATGTACTCCGGCGCATACGACATGCCCAAGTGCAACTCCTGTGGGAGAGATGTCCATCCCGGGGAGATGGCTGAAAGTTTTACGTGTCCCAAGTGCAAGAATGCACGAATCTGGCGCTGTGAGGGCTGCAAGGGCAAGTCAAAGGAATACAAGTGTGTGGCATGCGGCCACAAAGGCAAGTAACTAGCTCAGAACCTTGAAAAAGTTCCTTGCAAGATCTTTTTCTTGATCTGCAAAAGAGACAAATGCTTCCACCAGCTCCTTTTCGACCGCAATCTGCTTTGAGATAACTGAGCGGAGCTTTTTGGCTTCAAGAGGCGCAATACTGTTTATCTCGCCCGTGCTGTATGCGTAGATGTACTCGTTTATCATCTTGAGTACAAATGAAGGTGCGCGATCTATAAGCAAGAGTAGACCTTCTTTCATAGCTCTACAAGGGGCATCTGATGCAGGCAGTAGAGAGACATATGACTTGAATAATTGCATGCGCTTGTCGCCAAGTTCTTCTATTGACGATGCAACCAGAAGGCCAGTATCAGTCAGTTCATAGAACGGAACTCCCTCGAGCTGGAGCGCCTTTGGTCCGCGCCTAAGAGGTAACCGGCCTCCTTCCTTCACCACGCCAGCAGGTATAAGCACCTCATCAAGGTCGCGGAAAATACCAGAATAGATGTTTTGCCAAAGTATGCCGTGTTGTTCTGCTATCGCATGTGCTATGGACGTACGGGTGCGTAGCTCAGGACTCTGCTCGATAGCAAGGTGTGCAATTATACCTCGCTGCCTTTTGGCCTCGCCAGTGAATTTATCTCTGCGCGTCTTGAAGGTGTCGAATATGGCGATGTTCGACTTGACGTTCTTCAAGACGGCTTTCCCCCAGGCACGTTCACATCTTTACAATGAGGATAATATTTTAATTTGTTGGTTTTTTGGATTAAATTCTCAACTATTAGGTCATGCAAAATCTCACAAACCGCCGCCGCTGTCAATTATTCAACAGCTTTTTATGGACGGGCGCATTGACCTTCGATGGTGGCTAAAGGAAAAGTCATAGTATTGGAAGGCACTGACAAAGCAGGCAAGACTACCCAGTCAAGGATGCTGCAAGAGGCGCTCAAGGCTCTAGGAAAGATATGTGTAGTCATAGACTTTCCCGACTACACGACGCCGATAGGTATGGAAATACGGGCTTTCCTTGATGGCAGGCGCGATTATCCTCCGGAGGTCAAACATTTGCTCTTTTCGGCAAACAGGTGGGAGAAAAAGAAGGAGATAGAGAGCATGACTGAAAATGGCACTATAGTGCTCATGAACAGGTACTGGCAATCAAACCTGGTGTACGGCGTATCAAACGGCATGGACTCTGCTTGGCTCCAACGCTTAGACAAGGGCCTGCCAAAGGAGGATGCTGTTTTGGTCCTTCTTGTCAATCCTGTCACCTCGAAAAAAAGAGCAGAGACACAAGATGCCTTTGAAACGGACGAAAAACTAGCCGCCGCGGCGTACAAGAACTACATCAAGTTTGCAAAGATGTTCAAGTGGAAGGTCATAGACGGATCCAAAAGTAAGGAGCAGACACACCAAGAAATACTAAAGATGGTCAGAAAGATAGTGAAAGTTTAATTCGGCCCGAGCCCTTTGCATTTTTACTTGGATTTTGAAGGCGAGATAACTGACCCAATTCATCGCTCTATTCGATACTCGAGGGCAGAAAGAGACATAATCGATAGCCCCGTCTTTCAAAGATTACGCAGGATACGTCAGCTTGCTGGTGCTCATCTAGTGTATCCTAGTGCTCAGCACTCGCGTTTTGAACACTCGCTTGGGGCCATGCATATCGCAGGCTTGGCAGGAGAAAGTCTTCTTACAAAAGGCTATATCGATGATGCAGAAGTGGTTGAGGAATTGCGTCTAGCAGCGCTTCTTCACGATATCGGGCATGGCCCTTTCTCACATCTATTTGAAGAAGTGCTCGAAACAAAGACAAGCACCAGCCACGAGGAGATAGGCAGGCGTATCATAGCCAAGACAGAGATAGCAGACTCTCTGTCAAAGAACGGCCATAGCCCAGAACACATTGCAAGGCTCTCATTCGGACAGTCGAAGACAGGCTTTCTAAATGAGATAATATCAGGCGGGCTTTCGGCAGATATCATGGACTATCTGCCCCGAGACGCCTACTTTACAGGAGCAGAGTACGGCAAGGTGGACTATTACAGGCTTGTAAGTTCATTTGAGGTCTCAAAAGGCAGACTTGCCATAGACAGGTCAGCGCTCAACTCGCTTGAATCAATGCTGATTTCCAGATATGAAATGTTCAAAGCTGTTTACTTTCATAAAACAGTCAGATCCGCTGAAGTTATGCTTTTACAGTCAATGATAGCAGGTGATGAGTCGCTTGGGCTTGCAGATACATCACTTGAAAACTACCTGTCCTTGACAGATGAGGCGACATTGGAGAGGCTGTGCTTGCTGCAAGGAATAGCAGGAAGGCTTGCAATAGACTACCGTGATAGGAGACTGCTAAAGTGTGTATATGAAAGATTTCTGCACAAGCGTGAACGCAACAAGAAAATGGATAGAAGAGCTCTTTCAAAGATGGAAGATGAGATAGCGCAGGCGGCAGGAGTTGACAGATCTCTAGTATTCTCCGATGCATCCAAGGCATCATCAATGCCTCTTACACCCAGCAAAGAGGAGATGAGCTTTGTACTGATGGCAGACAAGACCGGGGTGCAGGAAGTGCCAGTGTCTGAGATCCCGCTTGTGGACTCGATATCAGGGTTCTTGGACATGCTCAGAGTATATACGACGGATGAGAACCGGCACAAGGTTGAGCGATCTGTTAAAAAGGTGCTAGGTGAAAAGGAGACGCTGAGAATGGGAGCGGGGCGGCTTGGCAGGTAAAGGACGCGTGGTTATCAAGCTGAGTGGCAGGGTCTTTTCGGACAATACTGGTGCTGAGATAAAGAAGTATGCCAAGATGCTAGCAGAAATTTCTTCCAAGGTACAGCCGGTAGTTGTCACAGGTGGTGGCAGAATTGCTCGCCACTATATCGAAATTGCGAGGAGTTTTAGGCTTGATGAGGCTTCGCTTGACATCTTGGGCATACAGGTCTCAAGGCTCAACGCCTGCCTAATGGTGGCGGCGCTTGGCGACAGAGCCTACAATACCATCCCAGAGGATCTCGAGCAGGTTACGCATGCCGTGTCTACAGGCAAAATAGTGGTTTCAGGCGGGCTCCATCCGGGACAGAGCACGAACGCAACGGCTGCTCTTATCGCTGAAAAAGTCGGTGCAGTAAAGTTTGTAAATGCAACCGATGTCAATGGCATTTACGATTCTGACCCCCGATCAAACAAGCACGCCAAAATGTTCAGAGAGATAACAGTCAAGAAGTGCCTTGCGCTGCTTGGCGGCGAGAATTCGATGGCAGGAGGTTACGACCTCATGGACATAGTGGCGCTCAAGGTCATCGAACGTTCCAAAATACCGACAACGGTCATCAAGTCGGAACCCTCAATGATCAAGACTGCGGTGTTTAAAGATAGAGTGCTTGGAACAAGGATATCTGTTTAAGACACGGTCTTTATCTTGCCCGTGTATTCAGGCATTCCATCTGCAAGCATTTTTTTGAACATCTCTTCACCATCGTTCAGCGGCAGTGGCTTTGACTGTGCCTTAGCGTAACCCTGGCTGTCGCAGATAAAAAGCATCACTTCATCACCCCAGACTATCTTACCTGCCAGATCTTCCTCACCTACTGGTTCAAAGGTGTCACCAGACTGTCTTATCGTATATGTGAGCATGGCAAAACCCGTATAATCAAATAGCTTCATTTGCGCTTTTTGCGCGCGCTGCTTACCAAGATGAGCCGCCTTGTGGTACTGCAACAGTAGCTCTGCGCGGAAAGGACAGTATAAGCATTTGCGCTGCCAATCGACAGATTTAAACAGAAGAAGAAGGACAGAGCTTATAGTGAACAAGTTTGTCTACGCCGCAGCAGGCGGTATCGCCATCGCGGCGGTAGCAGTATTTTTCCTGCTCGGTCCAGGGTTTGCACCGCCAGGGCAGCAAGAGCGCCCAGAAGTGCAGGTAAATCCACCGGTCATCACAATCAGAGATATTTCTGTGACAAACGTTGAAGGTGACAATGCAAATGTTCAGGTATCATTTAGAGTGAGCAACCCTAACCAGAGGTCGCTATACATGGAGGCAATACAATACAACCTTCACATCAATGACGAACATATAACTATGGGGCAGTGGGGAGACATTGCAGCAGGATTTGTGGCTCCTTCAGAGGGCGTACTGATAGTTTCAGAAGGATTTTCCAATATTACAGCAGAGCCTGAACCCGCAGAAAGAAACAGCCAGATTGCAGAGGAATGGGATAGTATGGTAAATGGGACAGCACAGTACACGGTGAGTGGCACATATGCATACAGACTGACGCAGGCAAACCTCCAAACGACTGCGGAAGAGCAGCAGACATTTGAAGTGACATTCCCTTGAGATTCTATGATAGTATCACTATGTGAAAAGTACCATACCAATAAGGATAATAAGTTTGGAAAAAAATGCATCGGCATGGCGGAAACAGCAGTTGCAATGATTTTCGGAACGACTGCGGGGGTGTTCATCTTCCTCGCTGCGATCCTCTTTGGATCGAGGGCAAAAAGGTACAGTAGCGGATACACGTCGTCCGTGGAAAGCCACGGCGGCTGACCTTTTTATTTCACCCTTAGCTTTCCGAAAAGGTCGGCAAGCAGGTCGCCACTCCCTTCTTTTACTTTTTCCCGGGCATAGCAGCGCGAGTAGTATTTGCACTTCAGGCACAGTTCGGAGGGTTCTACTATAGGAACCTTGTTCTCTTTAAGGAGTGTGTGAAGGACCCTTGCTCTGCGAACAATTTCTTCAAACATCCTGTTGTTTCTTGTTATCGAAAACTCGACGCTCTCACCGTCGCCTGTCATATATATCAGCATGCCATCCTGTTTGCCAAGTGCAAACAGACAAGCATTAAGGTAAAGCATGTGCCTTGGATGGGGAACCTCAGGAAGGCTTGGAACAACTTCAAACCGTAGTACGAACTCATCAGCTATTACCATATCTGCGTCCACTTGTAGGGCAAGGCCATCGACCTTGTATTCGCCCCGGACATTGTTCATGGTACTGCGCATTCCGTTGGCAAGAAGAATAGACATCTTTGTAGTGTTGTCTATTGGAAGCGGATCGCGGCGATCATAATAGGCAAGTCGAGTACATGTTGATGCCTCCATCGCATGTATGCGGTCAGGGTTTGATCGGTCTATCTTGATGCTAAGATCTTGGTATAACCTGTCAAACGTCTTTTCGATTATTTCGCGCAGGTTACGATCTCCAAGCATCTAGCTCGCGGTACCAGCAGGAGATATATATTGACTGCTAAAAGCCAGCGGCCACAGGATTATCAGGTTTCATCAGCTCTCGCAGCAGAGTAGTCGCGTACGAGCCTTTGGGCAGCTTGAACGAGACATGCAGAGGATCTTGCTCAAACGCAAAGTCTCTACAATACAGCGGCGTCTGCCGAAAGCCGCCTTGCTGGCTTAGTTCTTGCATTTCCTTTATGTAAAAGTGCTTTGCGGTCATGCCCTCCATTTCAAGAAGTTTTTTAGTTATTATTTCAAACCTCCCCTTCCCACCTTGGAAGGTGTAGCCAGCCATGCGCGCCGCAGGAACCATCTTTTTTTCCGAAGGAGTGAATTTGATTATCCTGCCAAATGTTGCAGGTCCTTCCATCTCAAAGCACAGGTCCCCGTCCTTCGGGAGGAGTATGTCTTCACCAATTGCTATTGCTTGGCTGAGACACCTATTAAAGAGCCAGGATTGATAAGCCTGGACGAAGAGCCGACGGATGGTTATAGGCACCGCCCTAAGAGCAGCAATCGGCTCCTTGCCTCCCACCAGCGCAGCAAGTAGCATTCGTTCGATATCCATGTTCCAAGGCATTTCCTTTAGCACTTGCCGGTAGTTTGCAGGATCCTCGCATTTTTTTCGTATCTCTCTGCTCGTAGCCGAATCATATTTTGTCGTATAGCAAAGCAGCAACTCAATTGCACCGGCAAAGTTCTTTTTGACTATTTCCTTGCCCACAAGGTGCGTGACAAGACGCTCGCTTCCGAACCTCTGCAGACCATAAAAGTTGGCTATTTTGCTTACCTCATCTGCAAAGCCATCAATTTTGCCTGTCGCGCAGGAGATTGTTATTTCAAACTCGTTACCTGCAAGTAACTCTTTACTAATTGGTTTTTTTGTAAATCCTCGGAGAAAAAGCAGAGTATGCTGCGTTTGGAGCTTTCTAGAGGGATTCTTCCATACATTGACTGCGCTAGCATACTGTCGAGTCGCGGCCTTTGCATCCTTTATACCCAGCACACGCAACCTCAATCGGTGGGTGCGCTCTATCTCCATCAACGCATGGTTCGAGTCGATGCCCTCTTTTTCGAGTATGAAAAGAGGGTATCTATGTGCATTATCAAAAGTAGATGACATGCCAGCTAGAAGTGAGTCGTCGACAAGCTCTGAAACCTGAAATCCAGCAGTTTTTTGTTTTATCGAACCTCCGATGCCGGAAAATCCTGTACAGTAGCATTCCATTCCTGCCATGTGGTCTATCTCAGGCACCGTCTTCAACAGCTTTGATTGAACTGTTCTTTCTTATCTTTGTAACTTATTTCTGTAGTTATGCTGCGCGCTAACCAAGAGCCTATGCAGATCTCCAGGCCGCGATAGGCTACAAGATAAGGTCAGCTACCCACGGCTAAACAGTAGATCAAAAAGCCAAGGTAACGTTCCCACAATATCAGTAGCAACAACAACCTGACTTGTATGATTGCAGCCAAAACTAACCATGCAAGGTTGTTTGTTGTGGTGGTGAGGACGGTGGCGGTAGACTCACGGAAGGCGTTCTATGCTATTGTGGCCACGACTCTTTCCTTTGTCCCCGACATATGTGAGAGATACTAGGGCCAGAGATAGGCGATTTATCTGTCCACCGGACAAGCAGGGCAGTCTTCTCGCCATTTTTATATAAGGTTAGGAGCCTTGTAAGCATGTGACTCCAAGGAGGCAGATAGCTGTCATGATAGGGGTCTTTTCCGCTCTTGGAATAGGTGTGAGTGCGGCGATTATCGGCTTTGGAGGAGGCTTTTCATCTGGCGGGAACTTGTTCAATCCGCCCACACAATCCGATATCTATGTCGTAGGCGAACAGGTAGAGGACGGAGACGAATTTGCATACTCGCTTACCAGTATAGGGCCAAGCACGTCGCTTGTCGATGCTGACGTTTCTATGGCGTTTGACAGAGAGGGCGACTCGTGGCGCACATCCTTTAACATAGTCAACGGCACTGGCGCGAGCTCCACTTTTGATATAACGCTTTCTAACCAGCTGACAAACGAGGGCCAGATAGATAGTCAGATAAGGCCATTCCTAGAGCCCGTCGAATCGTCAATACTTGCGGTAAGAGATATGGACTATGGCGGACGTGACAAGTACCTAGTGGTGGGAGCCCCATGGAATACCATATTCTACTCGGCTTCACAAGAAGTAGTCCGCATCGCCGCGCAGGAGACAGTCCAGACACAGTCAGGTACCTTTGAAGCATTCCTACTCGAATATAATCTTGGTGACAAGGCTAGCAGGATATGGATAGTAGAAGATCTGCCATTTCCAGTCAAGGCAGAGGTTTACGATCCAGCAGATGAATTATTGTACGAGTACGAGCTTGTCAGTTTGAACCGGTAAAGTACACATTTTCCATTAACCAATCGGCATAACGACGCACACTTTCATCCGCCTTGCACCAGAGATGAATTGAGCCGGGTAGTATCTCCATCCTTCCGCCTTTTATGACTACTTTTACACCCTCCTTTCCTTCGTACATATAGGCATCCTGCGCCTTCGCATCTGGAAGCATTTCCTCTGCTGTTTTTTTGACCCTGTCACGTGGAATAGGAAACTTCTTGCGCTGTTTGTCGACCACAATTCCTATATTCTCAGTCCCGTACGAGTTGATATCTGCTATCTTGGCCGAAACCGGAAAATGCAACTGGAGGGTAACCCCATGCCTAGATCCCACAAACAGTGCTAGCTCATTCACCTTCTGATATGCCATGTGAGGATTCTTTCTCGCGATGGCCCCAAGCACGTTACGGTTTTGCTCCACGGCCGAACGGAAATCATCCATAAGGACAGAGAACATCATTGTCAATGTTTAGAAATCCGTTTCGCACTAATATAACGTGACTTTATTATAGCGCCCCAACGAAGTCACACTATGACAAGGTCGGAGCAGCTGTTTGGCAGGGCGGGCAAGGTCATCCCGGGAGGCGTCAACAGCCCGGTCCGCTTTTACGAGCCTTATCCATTCTTTGCCACGACCGCAAGAGGCAGCAAACTGGTTACTGCAGATCACAGGACGCTTTTGGACTATTGCATGGGTTATGGTGCTTTGCTGCTTGGCCATGGCTATTCTACTGTGACTGAAGCCGCCAAGTCTCAAATAGACAAGGGCACCCTCTTCTGTGTTCCGACCGAACGCGAGGTGAAACTTGCAGAAATGATAACAAAGATGGTTCCCAGTGCTGAAATGACCAGACTCGTAAATACCGGTTCAGAAGCCACGATGCATGCAATCAGACTTGCGAGGGCCTTTACGAAGAAAAAAAAAGTGATAAAGTTCAGCGGAGGATATCATGGAGCCCACGACTATGTGCTTACAAGGGCAGGCTCTGGTGCCACAGGCTCGCCATCATCAGAAGGTATTCTCGAGGAGGCATCCGCTCATACGTCGGCTATATCGTACAATGACATACCGGCTCTAGAGCGCACAATAGAAAAAAAAGAAACTGCTTGTGTCATTATTGAGCCGGTGCTTGCAAACATCGGGCTAGTATTACCTGACAAGAACTATCTTTCAGAAGTGCGCAAGGTAACTGAACAAAATGATGTTGTACTTATATTTGACGAAGTAGTGACAGGGTTTCGCCTTGCGCCCGGAGGGGCCAGCGAGTTCTTCGGTATAAAACCAGACCTTGCCGCGTTTGCCAAGGCACTAGGCAATGGCTTTCCAATCGCAGCAATAGCGGGTAGAAAAGAGATAATCAATCAGCTTGCACCTTCCGGCGGTGTCTACCAAGCAAGTACTTTTGCAGGCAATCCAGTTTCAGTCTCCGCGGCTATATCGACACTTGAAGTCCTTGCCAGAGGCAAGGATTCCATCTACCCGAAGATTGCAAGGACCTGTGACAGCATAGTCGAGGGCATAAAGGAGGAGATCGAGGACATAGGAGACATCAATTGCACCATAAACTCGATAGGATCCATGTTTCAGATCTTTTTCACACCTGATAGAGTGCGCGACGAGGCGAGTGCGAAAAAGTCAGATTCGGCAAAATTCAGGAGGCTATTTGATGAGCTTTTGAAGCGCAATGTGTTCATACCGCCGTCGCAGTTTGAAACTTGCTTTATCTCGTATGCGCATGAGGAAGAGGACGTTGACAAGACGGTAGAGGCGTACGGTGAGTCACTCAAAAAGACAAAGGAACAAAAATGAAGTCGATCAGAGTAGGTACAAGAGGTAGCAGGCTAGCAGTAGCCCAAACAGAGCTTGCGCTTGCAGCGCTCAGAAAGGCACATCCAGGGGCCAAGTTCGAATTAGTAACCATAAGCACTAAAGGTGACGTGGACAAGAGACCACTTTTCACAATGGACTCGAAGGGGATCTTTGAAAAGGAGGTAAATGAGGCAGTCAGAAAAGGTGAGGTAGACTTTGCAGTTCATAGCCTAAAGGACATACCATCGGACCTTTCCTCCGAGCTTGCTGTCGCCTGTATACCAAAAAGAGCGAGTCCAAATGATGTACTGGTAAACGACAAAGGCCAGAAACTGAATGAACTGGCCGCAGGCTCGCTTGTGGGCACGAGCAGCCTTCGCAGGGCAGTGCAGCTTATGAAGACAAGGCCCGACTTGAAGATAAAGCCGATTCGAGGAAATGTGGAAACCCGCGTAAAGAAGGTCATTTCAGGAGAGTTTGACGCTGTCGTGCTTGCAGAAGCCGGTTTAACAAGGATAGGCATGAAAGATGTAATAGTCGAGCGATTCAAGGTGGACAAATTCGTGCCGGCACCGGGTCAAGGCGCAATAGCGATCGTGTGCAGGCATAACGATAGCAAAACTAGCCAGATGTTGAAGAGTATTGAAGACCCTAGGTCAAGAGCCGAGGTAACCGCCGAGCGTGCACTCATAGAAAGGGTAGAGGGAGGATGCAGGTTTCCTCTCGGAGCTGTGGCAATAACAAGGAATGACAATATCACGCTTTATGCAAGTATATTTTCAGCTGATGGCTCAAAGGGCATCAAGTTAAAGAAATCTGGATATGCAAAGAGTCCGGAAAAGCTCGGCTCAAAGGTAGCCAATGAGCTCCTGAGACAGGGAGCAGCCGAGCTTGCAGAAGGATGGCGCAGTGCAGTCGAGGAGTGGAACAGTAAGGCTTGAACGGAGTGGTCTATATCTGTGGCGCAGGGCCGGGTGACCCCAAGCTTATGACAGTCCGCGCGGTGGAACTCTTGAAAAAGTGTGATGTCATACTTTATGACAGGCTCGTCGGGCAAGATATTATTGACCAGATGCCGGCCGGAGCAGAAAAGGTCTATGTGGGCAGGGCTGTAGGAGACCCTACCTCGCACCAGAGACGCACTAACGACTTGATGGTCATGTATGCGAAGAAAGGGAAGAGCGTGTTAAGGCTCAAGGGAGGTGATCCGTTCATCTTCGGCAGAGGTGCAGAAGAAGCAGAGTACTTGTTAAAACACAGAATAAAATTCGAAATAGTGCCGGGCATAACGTCCGCGATAGCAGGGCCGGCTTACGCAGGCATACCACTCACCCATCGTCGCTACTCACCTTCAGTCGCGATAGTAACAGGCCATGAGGGCATCGATAACAAGGGAGAGACTTCAGTCAACTGGAAAAAGTTGCCCGGTGCGATTGATACCATAGTGGTGATGATGGGGATAGGCCAGCTTGAGGAGATCTCCAAGGATTTGATAAAGGGTGGAATGAAGTCAGGTACAAAGGCCGCGATAATAGAAAATGGTACAACAGAAAAGCAGCGCGTTTTTCTAGCGACGCTTGCAACAGCGGCAAAGGTCGCAAAGAAAAATGACGTCAGGCCGCCTGCCATAGTGGTTATCGGCAACGTCGCCTCGCTGCATGACAAGATTTCATGGTTCAAAGGTGACAAGAGTGTCAAACCTGCGAAATAAAACCATAGGAATAACGAGGAACAAGCAAGACGCACGCGAGTTTTTCCAGCTTGTAGATGCAGAAGGCGGCAAAGCTTTGGCCATACCAGTAATCGAAGTAGTTCCGGCAGACCAAAAAGCCGGGGAACAGTTTATGAAATTATTACAGATGAAAAAACATGACTATTGCACATTCATGAGCGTACGGGCAGTGAGAGTTCTTTTCGACCTTGTTGGGGATGCGGCCGTAGCTCTGAAGCAGACCTCAGTGATAGCTGTTGGTCCAAAGACAAGGCAGGAGCTTGGGAAATACGGCGTCGAAGTGGACATTATGCCAAAAAAATTTTCGTCGATCGGCCTCGTGGATCTGTTGTCAAAAAGAGAAGCAAAGGGCAAGAAGATGATCATACCGCGTTCAGGAGAAGCTAATGACTTCGTAGCAAAGTCTCTTTCGGATCAGGGAATGGAGATAGATGAAGTATTTCTATACAGGACACGTACGTCCGGTATGAGCTCAGAATGGAAAGAATTTTGTGATTTGTTAGAAAAGAAGAAGATTGATGCAATAGTTTTTACAAGTGCCTCAAACGTCAGGTCGTTCTTTGAGAAGATGAAAAAAATACGAAAGAAAATACCAAGAGAAGTAAGGGTAATTTCCATCGGTCCGTTCACTACAGCAGAGCTCGCAAGAAATGGCGTCAAATGTCACGAGGCCGACGAGCATACGATAAGAGGAACCATCGAAACGGCCGAAGAATTATTCAAGGACCGAGTGTAAAAACCAGTTTTACGATTGCATAGACAATTATGGCGGCGCCCCCTGCAACTGCAAGCAAGAATTTTTTCTTTGCAGGAATCATATACTCGATCTTTCTTTCTTCCATCCATTCATTAAAAGATACCGCCAGCTTTATCTTTGCTTTTACTCGATAATAGCCATGGAAAACTTTGACCTTGTAGTTATAGGCAGCGGCTCGGGTCTTGATGTCGCCAATGCGGCAGCTGAAGGAGGTATGAAGGTTGCTGTCATAGAGAAGGACAGAATGGGAGGTACATGCCTCAACAGGGGATGCATACCCTCGAAGCTTTTGATACACAGCGCTGACGTGATGGAGACAATAAGGACTGCCAGCACTTTTGGCATAAATGTCGAAGGGATAACTGTCGATTTTGAAAAAATAGTCCGGCGTACAAATAACATCATAGACCCAGACTCTGAAGGAATACGCAAGGCATTTCAGAATATAGACAACCCCACGCTATTCCACTCAGAGTGCAAGTTTGAAGGTGCAAAACAGATCGCAGTAGCAGGCAAGACCATAACAGCAGACAAGGTTCTGATAGCAAGCGGCACTAGACCAAAAGTCCCAGAAATTGATGGACTCAAAGATTCGGGCTTCATCACAAGCGACGAAGCTCTGAGAACAACAAAGCAGCCCAAGGTCCTTACGATAATTGGAGGAGGTTACATTGCGTGCGAGCTGGGCCACTTTTTTGGTGCATTGGGCACCGAGATAAACATAATACAGCGCAGAGAAGTGCTTCTTGCAAACGAAGACGAGGAGATAGCAAAGAGGTTTACCGAAGTGTTTTCAAAAAGATACAGCGTCTATAAGGGCTGCAATACCACCTCTGTCTCAAAAAGAAATGGCAACTTTGTTGTAAGTGCAAAGGACAAGCAAGGCAAGCAACTTGAGTTTGAATCAGACCAGCTCCTTGTAGCGGCAGGCAGGGTGCCAAACTCTGACACACTTGACTTGGAAAAGACGGGCGTCAAGACAGATAAGAGAGGTTTCATCGAAGTGGATGAATACCTTGAAACAAACGTTGAGGGGATATTTGCGCTGGGCGACGCGCTGGGGCGTTATATGTTCAAGCACTCTGCAAACCACGAGGCACAGTACGCGTATAACAACATGACAGGGCAGAAAAAGATAGCAGTAGACTATGCGGCAATGCCGCATGCAATATTTGCATCACCACAGGTGGCCAGCGTCGGATATACAGAACAATGGTTGAGAGAAAGAGGCATGCAATACTCCAAGGCCATCTACCAATACATAAACACGGCAATGGGAGAGGCACTCGAAGATAAGGATGGCTTTGTCAAGTTGCTTGTTGGACAGGATCGCAAGATACTTGGCTGCCATATAATAGGAAGTGAGGCGTCAGTGCTCATACACGAAGTGCTTGTCGTCATGAAGATGGGAGGTACTGTTGACGATATAGCTAATACAGTACACATACACCCGGCACTTTCAGAGGTAGTGGCAAGGGCATCCTATTCGATATAGTAATAACCTAAAGCATTCCAAACATCTAGTGTGTAACGCTCTCTTCCATACAAAAACTATTGTCTCCATATGACTACCTAGAGATAGTTGCACAAATACACGCCTTCACACAGGGGAGTCAGCACAATGGTCACGGTGATGGCAGGGGTCATAGCCATGCTTGGAACAAGCATAGCCTTTCTGTCAAGTGATTCTTTGAATTCATTTTTTGGGAACATTGGCGAGACATTTGATACCAGTTCGAAGGAAGATTCAAACCACGATGCTTTCCAGCAGCCGTCGCAAGAGCAATCTAACATGCCGGTTGAAGAGCAAGCAAATGAAGAGAATGAGGAGGAGGAAGAAAAAATGACCGAAGGACAATTCGAAGAAATCGCGGAGCCATCGGGCACAGAATGCGAAGTGTTGGACATAAGTGATGAATATCCTGTCCTTTATACAGGTGAAGAATGCTTCAAGGTATCCAACGTACAAACGTGGGTCAATAAAGTTAGTGGAAGGATCAACGAAAGGTCTACTACGGCTTTTGTGCTGGAAAACACAGGAACAAAGATGATAACTATTGACCGCATAGTCTTGAGCGACATTCCAGTGCCCGAGTCTAAATGGTTCTATACTACAGACCCGACAGTAGTAAAGCCGGCCAACATCCAGAAGGATCTGCCGGTCGACTATACAGAGTCAGTGGTGACAATCGGTGGTGGCATTGTATTCATGAACCCGGGGAAAATAACTTTAGAACCCGCCCAGCGTGCCATAGTCTACCTAGACGAGGCAGGCGGGGTCATAGAAAGGGACGTAGGAATGTACCTCACTTTGCAGGTTCAAACAGGACAATTGCAGGTAGAAAAGGCAGTTCTTGTCGTCAGGGCGTAATCAGAGCTGGTGCAGCAGTTCAGACTAAAAGGTTATTAGCTTGAGCTAATTAGCTAACTCAGGGAAATGGGGGCGAAGCGGGGGCTTCAAGGAGCCAAGATGCTAGAACGATCCACGGGTACTTCTGGCCATGTCTTGATAGAAATTTGTGACAGCCTATCTATTTTGGATATGGAGTCAGGCGATAATAAAACTTAGACCTGATTTACAGAAGGGGACCTGATGTTGTGGAGAATAGCTAGAATGGGATTTCTCTCTGTTCATATTG
>CAZPIL010000006.1:0-15604 GCA_964586705.1 uncultured Nitrososphaera sp.
CGTCACTACCGCAGGAACTGCGGGAATTTACGCCTGTGGAGATTCCAAAGGAGTCACAGAAGCAGGAAGAAAAGGCTATCGGACAAGTCCGATAGTGGTTCACACAGTTGTCCAATACTGCACGACGTTGAACGCCAGGGTCGTTGCAGCGGCAGTAGTAGTAATAGCCGCTATCGCAGGCGCGGCGGCGTACTTTGCAATAATAATCGCGTTCATGCCACAGGCATACCCGCCGATTCTGGCGCCGCCCAGGCCGGCCCCGGTGATAACAAATGTATCACTTTCTGAAGACGCTATTGCACTTGGGAGCGAGTTTTCGATAAAGGTGAGCGCATCTAACAGGGGCGACCCTGCCGACCTGCAACTGGTGTCAGTCGCGTTTCCGAACGCGACCGGGACAGATGTTGTCACAATCGATGATCATAACTTTACGCAGACGCCATTTTTCATAAGGCCGGGTGATGAGATAGGCGCAGGGTACACTGGCATCCAGAATGTAGTGTCGGCAAGTTACCCGGCAGTCGAGGCAATAAGCAGGCCTTGGGAGGCAGGCGAGGCTTTCAGCATAGACCTGTCAGTCAGGCCGGAGAGCGAGGGCAGGTTCGTCGTGTTCGTCAAGTCAGTAGGCCTGCCCCACAATGGAGAACAGGCGCATTACCCTGGCGAAGGCGTGATTGACCAGCAGAACGAGTATGTTGCAGCATATGAGGTTCTTGTTACGAAGGCTTAAAATTTCTCGGGAGCGTCATGATACCGGTTGAATTATCAGCGCAGCCTGCTTGACGTCATGCACGAGCCGGCAAGAAGGCTTATCGCAGGCTATGTCATGGCAAGTCTCGGCATATTACTTGCAATCTCCGGGGGCACATGGGATGTCACCAACCACCTGCTCAACAAGCCAGAGACTTTTTTCTCGCCGCCACATGCCGCGCTGTATTCGGGCGCCGGTATAGCCCTTGCAGGATCCATCATAGTCATTTTGGCGTCGCGCGCTGTTAACAATAAAAAGGCACACTGGCCTGCAAAACTTGTACTTGCAGGGATCCTGCTATTGCTTTCTGCCGGCCCTATCGATTTTGCGTGGCACTCGGCATTTGGCCTTGACGGGCTACTTTCACCTCCGCATTCGGTGTTGATAAGCGGCATGGTCGCAAGCAGCGTTGGCGCTGCAATAGGCATCTCGACTTCCTACAAGGCTGCAGGCAAGGCGCGCTTGCCCGTTGTCCTCATGATAGCAGCCCTGCTTCCGGTGTGGCTGTCTAGTGCAGGGGCAATACACATGTTTTCGCTTCCCTTTTCAGAGACCGCCTTTTTCAATTTCAACCCCGAACCTCGCGCAGGAGCCGTAGTGGCCACTATCGGCTTTCCGGTGATAACTGCCGCCGTGATGGTAGCCGCATCAGTCCTTTCAGGACGCAGGTTCGGCGCCGCAACTGCCCTTGGTGCGTCGTTCATCTTTATCGGCACGATGACATCCATAGTACCAAACGACGCGCTCTGGCCGACTATTCCCTTCTATGTAACTGCGATAATTCCTCTTGCGTGTGCCGACGCCATAATGTCGCGCTGGAAGTCACCGTTCTCTGTGCTGGTCGCTGGAGCCATAGCCGGACTTGCGTTTGTAGTCCTCTACTATCCGCTGATAACCCATACTTATGAAGAGGCCATGGAGAGAAGAATAGTCTGGGCAAGTCAGACAGCCCCAATTTACTTTGACATCCTTGGGACCGTCTTCGTGCTTGCAGCTGTGCCCGCGGCATGTACAGGCATAGTAGGTGCTGCGGTTGGCCACAAGATGGCGCAGCGGGCCAACCCCATCTTTGCTAAAAAATAAGGATAAATGCTTGGTCGCGTGCATTGCCCATCATGGAAGACAGTCCGTACGGGGTCGTGCGCTATGGCAACAAGAGCGCGAAATTTTACCTCAAGGACTGTGTTGCAGGCCTCAATGAGGACCTGAAAGAAAAGTCAGTAGACGTGGTCGTTACTTCGCCGCCATACAACATTGGCATAGGCTACAACTCGTACCATGACCAAGTTCCGCGTGTAAAGTACCTGGAGTGGATGGGACATGTCGGGGCTGCAATAAGACACGCTCTTTCCGACGAGGGCTCATTCTTTCTAAACATCGGCAACAGGCCGAAGGACCAGTGGATAGCATGGGATGTGGCGTCTGTGCTGCGCAAAGAATTTGTGCTGCAGAACGTGATCCACTGGATCAAATCGATTGCTATTTCCAAGGCTGACGTAGGAAGCTACCCCGGCATAGCAGGCGACATCGCTGTAGGACACTACAAGCCGATTTCAAGCGATCGCTTTCTCAACGACTGCCACGAATACATTTTCCATTTTACAAAGACAGGTGATACCAAGATGGACAAGCTTGCAGTAGGCATCCCTTACCAGGACAAGTCAAACATAGGCAGGTGGAAGAAGGCAAGGCAGGACAGGCGTGACAGAGGCAACACATGGTTCATGCCCTACGAGACAATCCAGAGCAAGAAGGACAGGCCACATCCCGCTACGTTTCCGGTAAAGCTGCCAGAGATGTGCATCAAATTGCACGGTAATGCGGGGCTGGTGTGCGACCCGTTCGCAGGAATAGGCTCCACCGCGGTCGCGGCAAAAAGACTCGGCATTTCGTTCGTAGGGTTTGAGATAGACAGAGAGTACTTGGATACTGCCATATCTAGGGCTTTGTAGCCGAGATGAGCAGCACAGGGTTCCTTGCAAGCATCATTGTGCCCGTCGTGACCCTGCGCGCCTTGGCGATGGTGATCTGAGTCACGTCCACTTCGGTCAGCTTTAGCCTGTTTACCGCCGCAAGGGCGTGATACATTGTTTCGATAAGAATGGTGTCTATTGCGATTCGGCCGCCTTTTTTCAGCCTGCCGGCTGCAAGCTCTATCACCTTTTCTGCATCGCCCCAGGTTCCTCCCACAACCACTGCATCTACTTCCGGCAGACCAGGCAGCACGTCCTGCGCCTTGCCGTGCATGACCTGCGCGCTGACGCCGAACTTTTGCAGATTCTTTCTCGTCAGCTCTACCGCGTTTTGATCAAAATCAATGGCATGAACCTGCCCCTTTGTCTGCAGGCACAATTCGACCGTTATGCTCCCGCTGCCACATCCAATGTCAATTGCAGAGTGTCCCTCCTTCAGACGCAACTTGCTGATGACAAGAGCCCGCACATCTTCTTTTGTTATCGGAACCTCGTCTGTGCGCTCGAAAAGCTCGTCTGGGATGCCAGGGGTGCGATAGCCCCACATGTCAGCCGTAATGGGGACGGGTTATTTATAATTCTGGCAAGCAGAGTCGGGTAGTTAGTTTACCTTAGCACCATATCCTGGTGAAGTGCGGTATAGACAATTATCATGAATACCAGGTTCATAAAGATGAAGGGCACTATGCCGTCGTAGCTGGCTTTTTTCTTGACCTCTTTTGGCATGTTCTTTGTTACGCTCCTGCTGATGAAAAGTGATATTCCAAAGAACAGGATTGCAATGCCGATTGCGGTGCCGACAGACATTTCCTGATCAAACTCTGGAGCTATTATGAAACCGGATATGACGCCGGCGATGACGCCGAGCATAACGCGCATATAGTAAACCTTGTCTAGGCTGGTCAAT
This sequence comes from uncultured Nitrososphaera sp., assembly GCA_964586705.1. GTDB lineage: Archaea > Thermoproteota > Nitrososphaeria > Nitrososphaerales > Nitrososphaeraceae > Nitrososphaera. Next base: position 3,632 of record CAZPIL010000006.1, read on the forward strand.
AGAGCCCCTACTGGTTATTTTCCAGCCGGTAAAATGCCTTGCGGTTTGGCCAGGGGTTAAGCCCAGCCCATCTGGTGTTTGTAGTATGCTGCCAGCTTGGCATGCCTGATGCGCTCGCCCGATGTCTCCGCCTTGTCCATTCTGCGCAGGTGTGAGCGATACTGGTAGAGGTCGCACATGCACACACCTGTCACCGGCCTGTACTTCAGCCTGGATACCTCATGCTTTTTGTGGTTGGCGTACATTATCAGGAACTTTGGAACGATCTTGCTTGCAAGCACGCCGCCAATGACCACATATATCAGCGGCCCTGAGACGAATACGCTGAATGGGTCCTCCGTAGTCGCGGCAAGATAAAGCAATGGAACAAGTATCGAGGCAAGCACGCCGCCAAACGTGGCTATCGCGGCCACTCTGGCCAGCCTGTCATACCTTGTCGTCTCTTTCTCGAACTGGTCTATCAGCTTCTCGTATTTTTCTTCAAGCTGTGCCTTTTCCTCCTGTGCAGATAGCGCAGGTATTTGCATCCTATCTGTGTAATTACCAGCGATGCTAATTAAGTTTATTTTATGATGGTTTTTACGCTACTTTTTGCGATCGAGGTTCAGGGTTTATAGGATATTTCAATTGTATCCAGATAATTTAGAGATATTGTAATGCCACTATGAAAATATGAGGCAGGAACATTAAAGAAATCATCAACTCGGGGCAGATTTAATGTAACAGTTACAGTATCTCAAGCTCGTTATGATATAGAATCTGTTTATCACAATAATATAGTTGTATATTTTAGCAAGTTAATATTAATATTCTGTACGCTTTTTAAGATAATATCGTGGGAAACAGACAGATGCCAAGGCTCAAGAGCATGAGTTTTGAAAACCTCACTCCAGATACCGTAGCAAAGTCGATGTGGATTAGCACGGCGCTTGCCATGATATTTGCGCTCCCGCCAGTAGCCGTTTTCGTAGGTCTGTACCAGGCAGGATTCAACGTCGCAATTGCCGCTGTGACAGGGTTTGGAATGCACTTTGCGATTCTGGCGTTCTCTACAAAGATCTCCTCCGGCCTTGTCAAGCTGTTTGAAGAGTAACGCTGCAATTACGCCTTGAACCCTCTTCTGCCGAACAGACTTTTCTTGCAGATTCAGTCAGTATTCATTTGCGTGTCGCACCTGTAGAGACTTGCTTTATGGCATCAACACTAAAGCAGAAGGTCAACGAATTATTAGGCAGCTGATATATTTCTAAAACAAAGAAAGACAGTGCCAGTGCGCATAGACGACACCGACGTTGCAATTCTGAAATCGCTCATGGAAGATGGGCGCAAGTCATTTCGCGCCATTTCCAGAGAAATAGGTACAAGCACACCCACAGTCAAGGCCCGCTATGAAAGGCTGGTGAACATAGGTTTGATAAAGGCAGTCAGACCCGAGATAGACATGTCCAAGGTTGCCGGCCCTAACAAGAGCAGCTTCGGAGCCCTTGGTAAGAAGCAGAACGTCAGGCTTGATAACCTGAAAGTTAAGGTAAAGTGCGATTTCTGCGCCGGGCCCGTTCACGATGCGCCCAAGGTGCTCAGGTTTGCGAACTTTGAGCGATTTTTCTGCTGCGTTTCATGCAGGAATGGCTACCGCGAAAAATATGCCGGAAGGATACAGTCGCTGGTAGAGCAATACGGAAAGAAAGGAAGAAAAGAAAAAGTGACTTAACCTGATCTAGCCCACAGTTCCCAGCTGGACAGTCTCCTTCTTGGCCCTCTTTCTGTCGCCGGTCTTTTTGGCCATACTGTCAACTGTTCCCAGTGCAAAAACATACCTTATCCCTTCTGCCCTTATCTCAGGCGTCAGGAGCGAGTTCATCCTTTCCACATCGTTTCTCACATACTCTTCAGAGTGCTTGTTGGTCCTTGCGACAACATACTGGAGCTCATCGCCCTTGTACTTGTGGATCTCAAAAACCTGCATTGCAATCACTTGCAGATATCAAAGTAAATCACCGGTGTCAAAAATTCTAGTGCTTTTGGCCAATTGAAGGGTGCAGCTTGCGCCGTTTCAGAAAACCGGTTACACCCGGCGGGTCTGTTGCCACTTGCCCGGGATCTTGCAGGAACTTGTACAAAAGACCCTTCCGGGTCTGAAAAGCAGGCCACGTGTAGCAATCCGGGGTGCATGAGAGTGTCCGAAAGTCATTTAATTATCAAAGTGATCGTATAGACATGACTTTCGCTCTGGTTTTTGTAAATTGCTACCCGGACGGCGCTTCCCGTGCAGAAAAGAGAGTCAGAGAGGTAAAAGGAGTCGTCGAATCGCATTCTACCAGCGGAGCGTATGACATGATTTTAAAAGTAAAGACAAAGAATGTAGCCGAGTTACGCAAGACGATCAAGAATATGGCAGCGGTAGCAGGCATCGGGTCGATCCTGACAAGCATAGTATACAATAAACCGGTATAGTGTCGTGTCTTAAAGGATCCAGGTCTGTGGCTAGGCGCGGTAGCGGAGCCGGGCAGGCCGGTAGCTGTATCTTTGCACTGTGTACTACACGCGACCAAGGATTTTTATAAAGCGGTCAGGGGATTGAGAAATATGGCCAAGGTTAGCACGCCCAACAAGATCTTTGGTACAGTCCTTGCCCACGCTATGCGCGGCAAGATGTTGTCGAGGACCTCGCTCCAGACTCTTGCAGAATCAAGAGATGTTGAAGAGCTCGTGACTAGGATGAAAAACACAGTCTACCTCGACGTACTGGCCAAGCTGCAGAAACCGTTCACTGCAGAGAAGGTTGAAGGCGCGCTAAGAGAACACCTGGTGAACAGGCACGCCAAGATAATCCAGATAGCATCCGGTGCAGAAGTTCTCAACGCCTATTTTGTGAGATATATCACGTGGAACCTAAAGATAATACTGAAAGGCAAGGCACTTGGCAGGACTTATGAGGAGCTTTTGCCCAAAGTCAACCTCAGGGCAGAGGAGCTTGTCGGAAGGCGGGACCTTGTCGTAAAGGCCCTTGTGGCAAAGGATTTTGAAGAGGCCATCGCCTCTCTGCAGGGAAGCGAGTTTGGCGAAGACGCAAAAAAAGCAGCTACAGCCTACAAGGAAAAGGGCGACATCAGGCTGTTTGACACTTATCTCGATCATGCGTTCTACAGGCTGCTGGACAAGTCAATGTTCTCAGAATCAAAACTGCAGGATGTCCAAAAGCTGGTCACAGTTGACATTGACTGGTACAACGTGATGGCAGTCCTTCGTGCCAAATACTGGGGGCTTTCCGCGCAGGAAACGACCGACCTCATAGTCACGACAACCACGAAGGTGACCCGTGATACCCTCCAGAGGATGATGAACGTGGAGAAGGTCCAAGAGGCAATCAGCGAACTTGGCAACACTTCCTATCGCGACCTTATTCCCAAGAACGCGGCTGACGACATTGACGCTATCATGCAGCTCGAAGCAGGGTTTGAGCGCGAATCACTTCGCAGAATAATGGCTTCTTACAGGAACGTCTTTACCTTGGGCAACATGCTTGCATCGCTCAAGCTGATGACTTTTGAAATTCGCAACCTAGCAGCCATAGCGACAGGCGTCGAGCAGAGAATACAGGCCGACAAGATAATGTCAAGCCTGATACTGGTAGGACCGCAGTAAAGTAACCGCCGCCGGCTTGCATCCATGCAGATAACCCATAAATATTGTACAGCGATATCGTAATACGATATCAATGGATATATCAAGGGAGTTTGTGCTAGGATTCATCAAAATCCATGTGCTATATCACGCCGAAAAGGAAGGCTTTTGCGGCGTTGACATGATGAAAGAGCTCAGAAAGCACGGCTACCGGATCGGGCCGGGCACCCTCTATCCCGCAGTCCACAAGATGCAAAAGAATGGCTTGCTGCAAAGCGAGAAAAGGACTGAGAACGGCAGGATGAGGGTATACTACAGTGCTACGCCAAAGGGGAGGAGGGCATTGAACCAGATCAAGCCCAGGATAAGTGAGCTTGTATCTGAAGTTCTCGAAGATAATTAGCGGCGGCGGTAAATGTGGAACTTGAAGACATTCTTTTTCTTGTAATAGGCTTTTTTTCAGAAGTGATAGGGACGATTGCAGGGTTTGGCTCATCAACCATCTATTTGCCGCTTGCCTCGTATTTTGTAGACTTTAGGACTGCGCTGGTCCTAGTAGCCATATTCCATCTGTTTGGAAATATCAGCAGGATTACATTTTTCAGGCACGGCCTTGACAAGAAGGTTTTGCTAGTATTTGGAGTGCCAAGCTTTATTTTCAGTTTGCTTGGCGCAACGCTGGTTGGCGACCTATCACAGACACTCCTCAGACTCCTATTAGGCATGTTTCTAATCTCCATTTCCGTTATGTTCCTTGTCAGGCCAAAGCTTGCTTTCCCTGCAAATACAAGATCCTTGGTTCTGGGCGGAGGGATATCGGGCTTTGTAGTAGGTCTGATAGGTACTGGTGGGGCCCTAAGAGCGGCGTTTCTGACAGGACTGAAGATGGACAAGGAAAAATACATCGCTACAGCGGCAGTCATTGCACTTGGCAGTGACGCGACTCGAATCCCCTCGTACCTGGCCAGCGGCTTTCTTGGCGAACAACACTACTATTTGATACCAATCTTGTTTGGCATAGCCCTTGGAGGCTCGTATGTCGGCCGCAAGATCGTGAGGATGATAGATCAGGAGAAGTTCAAAAAGATGGTTCTGGTGGCAGTCATGCTTGCAAGCATCAAGTTCATAGTAGACGGCATGGCGGAGCTGCTGGCCTAGTTACTTCATCTTGCCTTTTTCTTCTTTCCATACCAGGTTGCTGTAGAGCATGTTAGGCACCAGCTTCTTGAAACCCGTACCGTCCGACTTGTACCACTTGGGGAACCATTCGTAGAGGTGAAGCCTGATGGTCTGGATGTAGACTATGAGGCCCTCTATCATCATGATGCCAATGTTGCCGCCAATCAGGATGGCAAGGCCGCCTCCCTGTTCAAACGAGTTGTTGACTGTGACAAGGAGCGCAGAGTGGACCAGAAGCATGATGCCAAGCCGCGAGTACGATATCGTGTTGGCAAGCATCTCGATGGTCCTGACCATCACCGTCTCCACAATGATGCCTACCATGCCTCCGTGCGGGGACTCTTTACCGTGAGCCTTCAGGTGCTTCTCCTCCTTCATGCCGCCCAGTATGGCTACGCCAATGCAGGCAAAGATCACCGGCGGGCCGGCCTTTGCAATAAGGTTGACTGTCACCCAGTCGCCGAATACAAACGTGAGCCACGGAACCGGGCCGTATGTCCTGTCCGACAGGAACATACCTATGATGTCGTACTGCGCACCAATGGCTGCCAGAATTAGCGCGACGACCGCGAGATACTGGACTATTGCAGGTATGTCATGGGTGTATACCATCAGTTTGTTGCCCAGGCGCCAGTCGGCTCTGAGCCGGAGGAAGAACGCCAAGAGCAGGTGGACTATGCCTATTGCTACGGAAATGGCCAGTATCTTTACCACCTGGTCGAACGTCAGCTCTGCCACTGACAGCAGGCCAACAAACGGCAGGGCGTGTGCAACCTCCTCGAGCACCGGCAAATGATCCCAATGGAACCCAAACATCTCTCCAGTGCCAAAGCCACCGACCGTGGCAGCAAGCCCGCTTGCTGCCACCAGCGTGCCCCACATCTTTAGCCTTCCATTTCCGCGCATCTTGAACAGCATGCCTAGTCCAAAGAGCAAGATGCCATGTCCAAAGTCTGCAAACATGAGGCCATAGAAAATAGGCCAGACAAACGAGATTATCCTTGTCGGGTCGGTCTCGCCGTACCGGGGCAGTCCCTGCGTTTCTGTAATTGTTTCAAAGTTCTTTGAATAACCCCTGTTGTTAAGTAGCGTCGGTATCGTGGGCTTGCCTGCGTCCTGCAAGTCGATGGTGACGCCTGTGTCTTCCACGACAGAGACATAGTCGCCTACAAGCTGCCTAAACTTGTTCTCCATGTCTGCAGGGATGTACCCCTGGATTACCGCGAAATTCTTGGTGCCGCCGGGCTTTCTTGTCGTTTCCAAGACATCCTTGGCCACGCCTGCAGCCTCCCTCAGAGAAAGCATCTTGGTCGTGAGCGACTTTTTCAGCTTTAGCATCTCCTCATCCATCTTTTTGACCGCCGCTTCAAGATCCTTAACCTTGGCCTTTGCCTGCGAGTGCGCAACGCTCGGGTTCTGTGGCATATTTTCTGGAATCTGCATCGGGTTGATACCAAAGCTGCGCATAACTTTTCCAATCCTTTCGGCGTCGCCGGTGGAGCCTATTATGGTGAGCGCCGTCTTTTTCTCTCCGAGCTTTGTCGAGTAGATTGCCAGGTCTTCAAGGCTCTTGCGTATCTCGGCCTCGTCAGATGAGTCAATGATAAACAGGCCGGCGTAAAACTTGGATAAACGTGACAGCCGCGAGACGTCCATGTTAAGTGAAGCCGCATTATCTGTGATTGCCTCAAGGTTCCTATATTCCTCAAGCTCTTTTTGGAGGGCATTGCGTTCCTCTATCAGCTTGCGCGGACCTGCGAGATCTTTTGCGGCCTTGTCCTCAAGATCCGCAATAAACCCCTTCATGTCGTCAATGTGATAGTCCGTCTTGCCCTGGGGCGCGCCTTTGAACATCGTTGCAAGGACGCCGGTTTCCGCGGGAATGCCAAGCGCTTTTACCACTTCATCGATGTCCTGGTACAGCTGCTGGGCCTTGAGCAAAAGGTCATCATAATACGGGTTGATGTGCTCCGAGCTGGCGCTGGGCTGCAAAGGGTGGAACCATTCAAGCTCGGCCAGCTTGCTGACTGCCGCCTGGGTTTCTAGGCGCGGCAGAATCATCGTGGCTTTCCGGAGTCTGGCTAAGCCCATAGTCATTACGAAGTCAAGAAGATCTCTTTAAAATCCTTTCTATGGTGGAAAAGTGAAAAGAGGGAAAAAGGTGGCCTTGCGGCCAAAGTCGCGTGTTCTAGTCCTGGCCGAGGATGATGAACATCATGACTATACCGTAGATGGCGATTGACTCGACCATACCAACGATAATGAACACGCTTGACTGCATCTTGGGGTTCTCGCTGATGGCTGCCAGACCGGCTGCGCCCACGAAACCAAGACCAAAGCCAGCACCAAGTGCTGCCAGACCGAACGCAATACCCGCCGCCAAGAATTTGAATGCGCTAGAACTTGCAGCTGCTTCTCCTTCCTGGGCATGAGCAGATGGCATCGCAAAGGCAAACATTGCAAGTGCCGCCGCCGCGAGAAGTGTCATAAGCGAAAGTGATCCTCGTACCTTCGGTTGCATCTTCATTATGGCTTGGGCGCAGTGAGCCCTATTTAATAGTAACGACATTTCAAGTACGCGCAAATTAGCTCAAACAGTAATGAAAGAAAGGAATGTGATTTGTTTGTATGTTGTGATCTATCGTGCTAGACTAGACTCTTGCCAGAGCCTTGCGCTTGCTCTGCGCAATGTCGTCCTTGATTTTCTGTATCATCGAGTCACGCTCGGCCGCCAGGTCGGACTTGGCCTTTTCAAAACGCTCAGATACGTTGTTGCTGGTAGTAGTGCTGTTGTTGCTGCCGCTCATGCCTTTGCCATTGCCTCCGCTTCTGCTGCCTTTTTCTTGTCAAGCACTACTTTAACCTTCTTGATCCGGACAAACTCTTCGCGCTCACGCTCTTCGAGGGTTGATTTGATAAACGCTATGGCGTCCTGATATTGCGGGATGATGACGTATTCTAGCGCGTTGATGAGCTTTTGTGTTCGCTCGAGCTCCTTTGCGAGGCTGAATATTGCGTTTTCATATTCTGCTGCCTTGCACACGGCAGGGAGTACGTTCTTTATCAGTTTCGACGCCTTGTCGACCGACGCGTTTGTTTCGATGAATCCGTAGGAGAGGTGCTGTCCCCCCTCCCTTGTCTTGACAGAAAGCGTCGGTATCTTGACATCGACTATCCTGCGCACATTGACATCTGTCTCCATGACGCTCGGCGTAGAATCCGAAATGGATTCCAGCGTTGTTGTGCCAAGGGTCATGTATGCCGTATAGACAGAAGAATATATCTCGCCAAGCGGGGACCAAATGTCTTCCCTTGCCTTGTTGGCCTCCTCTATCATCTCGTCTATTTTTTTCAGAAGGACTTCGCGCTTGTCGTCTAGGATCTTGTGGACCATCTTGGCGACCTGCATAGAGCGGCGTATCTTGATGAGCTCTATCTTGGTTGCCGTTACCCTTCTAGACGAAGACATTACTTGCTACCCTTGTAGTAAGACTTGAGGTGCCTTTCCTTGATCTTGGTCAGCTCGCCTTCGGGTAGCGTCGAGAGCACTTCCCAGGCCCTGCCAAGAGTCTCCTCGAGGTTCCTGTTCTCGTCCGGTGCCTGCTTCAGGAAATAATTCTCGAACATATCGCCGGCATCCAGATACTTCAGGTCGGTTCCTGTCAGGCCGGCGCGGCCGACGATTTCTGCAAGTGCCCTGACTTCCTGAGCCCTTGAATACAGGTCGTACATCTGGTTGCCCACTTCTGCGTGGTCGGAGCGGGTCTTGCCCTCGCCTACGCCGTCCTTCATGAGCCTTGAAAGTGACATCAATACATTCACGGGTGGGTAAATGCCCTTTCTGAACAGGTCGCGACCTAGCACAATCTGGCCCTCGGTGATGTATCCGGTAAGGTCAGGTATCGGGTGCGTGATGTCGTCTGCAGGCATTGAAAGGATTGGCACCTGGGTAACAGAGCCGTTCTTGTCCTTTATCCTGCCTGCGCGCTCGTAGTTGTTCGCAAGGTCGGTATACAAGTAGCCGGGGTATCCCTTCCTGCCGGGCACCTCCTCCCTTGCAGCTGAAATCTCACGGAGCGCTTCAGCATAGTTGGTCATGTCAGTCAGTATAGCGAGCACGTGCATGCCAAGGTCGTATGCAAGGTATTCTGCAACTGTCAGCGCAACCCTTGGCGTGATGATTCTTTCAATCGCAGGATCGTCTGCCAGGTTCAAGAACAGCACGGAACGCCTAAGAGCGCCAGACTCTTCAAGCGAGCGCTTGAAGTACTGCGCTTCAGAGTACTGCACGCCAATCGCTGCGAAAACGACTGCAAAGTCCTCCTTTGTTCCAACCACAGATGCTTGACGGGCTATCTGCGCTGCCAAGACGTTATGCGGCATGCCAGAGCCGGAGAATATCGGAAGCTTTTGGCCCCTGACAAGGGTCAGCATTCCATCTATGACAGATACACCGGTCTGGATAAAAGATGTCGGATACTCTCTTCGCTCAGGGTTCATCGGTTCCCCATTGACGTCGAGGAACTTGTCAGCTATCGGGTCCGGGAGGCCGTCGTTTGGTCTGCCCAAGCCGTCAAACACCCTGCCCAAAAGCTCCTGCGAAACCGGCATCTCCATGGTCTTGCCAAGGAACCGGGCTTTTGTGCCGCTGATGGTCAGACCCGTCGTGCCTTCAAAAACCTGCACCACGGCCTTGCCAAAGCCGACCTCAAGAACCTTGCCGAGCCTGCGCTCGCCGTCCGTCGTCTCTATCTCCACTAGTTCGTCAAAAGAGGCCTTGGTGATTCCGTCTATAACCATCAACGGCCCCTTGATCTCTGCTACCTTTGTATATTCAATTCCAGATGTTGTCTCAGGCAACTACTTTTACCTCCTCATTCTTGCTGCTGGAAGATCCCAGCTTGCCGAATTCATCGTCTATCTGCTTGTCAAGGTCTCCAAGTCTTGACAGCTGGTCTTCAGGTATGTCGAACTTGGCCTTCAAGAGCTGCGGGATTATCGACATCGCCCTGATGTCTGCCAAGGAGACTTCGGATTTCAGCGCCTTTTGCGCTTCCTTGAAGAACTTGACCATCAATTGCACCAGTTTGACCTGCTTCTCAGGACTGCAGTAGGTGTCTACCTTGTCAAACGAGTTCTGCTGTAGGATGCCTATCTTTATCATCCTGGCGACTTCAAGCACCAGCTTCTCCTCGTCAGGCAGCGCCTCGGGGCCAAGAAGCCTGACAATTTCCTTCAAAGTGTCTTCCCTCTGGAGGATATGGTATGATTCTGCGCGCAGCTCGTACCACTCGCCGCTGACGTTTTCCTTCCACCATTTTGCCACATCTTCGAGGTATCCAGAATATGACTGCATCCAGTTGATTGAAGGGTAGTGACGCGAATACGCCAGTCTGGTGTCAAGTGCCCAGAAGGTCTTGATGAACCTGATTGTGTGCGTCGTCACAGGTTCTGTGAAATCGGCGCCTGACGGCGATACTGCACCCACAAGCGTGACAGAGCCTGCCCTGTCAGGTGAACCCAGTGCCCGCACGCGTCCTGCGCGCTCGTAGAATTCTGCAAGCCTTGACGCGAGGTAGGACGGGTAGCCCTCCTCTGCAGGCATCTCTTCCAGACGCCCGGACATTTCACGGAGCGCCTCGGCCCACCTGCTTGTCGAGTCTGCGACAAGGACGACATCAAAGCCCATGTCCCGATAGTATTCTGCCATGGTGACTCCTGTATAGATGGAAGCCTCCCTTGCGGCCACAGGCATGTTTGAAGTGTTTGCGACAAGGACGGTCCTTTCCATCAGCGGCCTTCCGGACCGGGGGTCCAGCAGGTGGGGAAACTCGACGAGAACCTCAGTCATCTCGTTTCCGCGTTCGCCGCATCCGATGTAGACTACGACCTTCGAGTCTGCCCACTTGGCTATCTGGTGCATGGTCACGGTCTTGCCTGTCCCAAATCCGCCGGGGATTGCGCCCGTTCCGCCCTTGGCTATCGGAAAGTAGGTGTCAATTACACGCTGACCCGTCACGAGCGGGACCGTCGGGTCATACCGTTCGACATAAGGTCTCGGCTTTCGCACGGGCCATTTGTGGTACATCTTTAGTTCGACTTTCTTGCCGGCCTTCTCCGTAGTCGCTATTACATGCTCAATGTCATAATCGCCTTCGGCTGCAATGTCTGCCACCTTGGCATCCTTCGCGTGGTCCGGCGGGACAAGTATGCTATGCGTAAGAAGCGGAGTCTCGTCCACCGTGCCCAGGATATATCCCGGGCCCACATCATCGCCCTTTTTCACGGACGGCTTGAAATGATACTTTTTCTTCATATCAACAGGAGTTGTCTGCACCCCTCTGCTGATGAATGCGCCAGACTTTGCAGCAATTTCGTCAAGAGGCCTCTGGATGCCGTCATATATCTTGCCGATTATTCCCGGGCCCAGCATGACTGACAGCGGCTGGCCTGTCCCTACCACGGGCTCGCCGGGCTTTAGACCGGACGTCGACTCGTATACCTGTATAAATGCGACATCGCCTGTGAGCCTGATCACTTCGCCAATGAGCTTTGAATCGCCCACCTCGACTGTCTCGTACATCTTTGCAGTGGCCATGCCATCGGCCTTGACTGCTGGACCGCTTACCCAAACAATGCGCCCCTTTGCTACCATTATTCCTCGCCTTTCTCTCCTCTGAGCATGCGTGCAATGTTTTTCCTTATTAAAGGTTTGAGTCGTTCGATGCGCGAGTCAAGTGTGTTGTCAAACGACATCGTACCGTCAGCAGACCTTACGCGGATGCCACCTATTGCGCTTATAGGACTGTCAGAGATGCTGGCCTTGAGCCGGCTGTTCTTCTTTGACAGGTCAGCGACGATTCTCCTCACAAGCTCTGCATCGTTCTTGTTGCATTCGATGACTACCTCGTCGGAGGCCACCTGAGGGATGCTCTCCTCCACTATCTTGGCCAAGAGAGCCTGGTACGAGCTGTCCTTGCTCGAGTCTGCGAGCTTTACCTTTGCTTCTTCAAATGCACGGTTTACCTCCGTTTCTATAGTGACGAGCTCTTTGTTGCGGGCTGCGAGTCTGCTCGAGCCGACTATCTGGCGCTTCAGGTTCTCCGCCTGCTTGCGGGCAGACTCGATTACACTGGTTTGCTCGCCTTCCAGCCGGCTCCTTGAAGACTC
>CAZPIL010000007.1:0-14734 GCA_964586705.1 uncultured Nitrososphaera sp.
TGACCATCTCTGTCGCTGACGTGGATCTCGTCGTTCTAAACCTTCTCGCGGTGCTTTCCGGGATAACCACATTACAGGATGACAGATCCAGCAAGGTGGTATCTCGACTTGATTAGGGGTAGATATGTTTACTGCGTCTTGGACGGAGAGGTGAGTCATAATATTGAAAAGATGGGCATATTGGATAGCGATGTCTATGCGGTAAGTCATAAAGGCATTAGTGTATTGGTTAGCATTGCGCCCTTTGAAGAGATTCCTGCAAACGTGGCAAACATAACCGCCCACCAACGAGTAATTGACGTCTCGAGAGAGATGGGAACAACTCTACCTGTGAGATTCGGAGTAATTTTTAAAACTGAAGAAGGTGTAAGAAAATTTCTAGCACAAAAAACTATCGAGTACAAGTCAAAGCTAGAGGCGTTTAGAGATGCAGACGAGATTGGCGTTAAAGTAGTAATTGATGGTGACGGCATGAAAAAAATTCAACAGTTAGTCAGAGAAGAGTCAGAAACTATCAAGAAGATAAACAAAGAGATCTCCTCCGCAACTGAAGGTTCGGCCTATTTTCTCAAGATGAAGATGGAGGAAGCGGCAAAACATGAGAGCCTAAAACGAATTGAAAATTTGGCAGACGATGTTCATTCTGAGCTTTCAAAATGTGCCAGAAACAACTCTTTACTGAAAATAGATAATCCTCAGATCATATTGAATTCTGCATATTTGGTAGATAGAAAAGACTATGACGCCTTTAACATCACACTTGATAATATCAAGAAAAAATACGCATCTACTGGTCTGACGTTCCATACCAGCGGACCATGGGCTCCTTATTCCTTCTGCTGAGGATGAAGAGAATGATAATTGAATATCTGATATTGAAACTGACCTTTGAAGCCATAGTGAGCGAATGCAACCGTCTTGCACTGCAAGAGGAATCACGGGCCCAGAGGAATTGGGCCAGCTCAAGGCTTCTTCAGCTTAAAACTGAATATGAAAGAGGGATCATTGACTATGATGTTTACGTCAAACAAGTAACCGAAATCTCGAATCAGCTCGACCTTTCTCTGTCTGGTGAGGATAGCCGGTGAAGGGCGATATCACTAATCTACAGGATGGTCTTGCCTGCGTCACAGATTCGAACAATTATCACAAGCCGTATTTTGATAGGCCGGAAATAATAAATTTTGATGTGTCTTTGGAGCCTGACACAAAGGTTGAGCTGGATGGCTCCTTGGAGATAGCATTCGTGAAACAACCTGAAAAATGCGTGGACGTTAAACCCCTGATAGGTACATGTGAAAAGGAGATCTGTCGGGCTGTGGTATCTCTTCCGGGGATTGGAAAAAGGATGCAGGCATGAATGTTCTAGAACACATGCTGGCTATGGAAACAAGGAACGGATCCGAACCTTATCGCAAACGAGTTCCTTGCAATGTTGATACAGATCAGTCTGCCGTTCTGAAAAAGTCCTTGAGCAATTCAGTACCAGAGATTATTTTCTGCAGGGCAAACCTGTTGGTGATAGATAGATGAACGAACATAATAGCCAAGAACAGGCTGAAGCAATAAAAGCTTGGCAGGATCAGGTGATGAGGGTACGGGAGCAGCTATTTCAGGAGAGGGCAGAACGCATAGAAAGAGCCAATAATAATGTCACGGAAATTGCCAGAGCTATACAAATTAAACATGAGATGGTCAAGAGCAGAATAAACAAAGAAGCAGTCTATAGGGAAGCCAATATCAGGGTAAATAGGGGGCTTGAATCTCTTCAGAGGTTAGTCGAAGTTCTTCGGACAAATGACACAAACGATGATTTGATAGAAAGAGCCATCCGTGATCCGGTAATGTCGACCTCTTTTAAGGAAGTGAGGAACAGGGCTTCGGCATCAGACTTTGTAAAATCGATCCAGCAACAACTAGTTGCACAAACAGAATTCATAAACATCGCTGCACATGAGTTGCGTACTCCTATCATGCCCATACTGGCCAGTGTAGAATCTTTGCAAGCAGAGCTTGGTGAGGAAAACGAAGATGTCATCGTGATCAAACGTAATGCCTTGAGACTGATGCGTCTTGCCGAAGATATACTGAGTCTAACAAAGATTGCAGGTGGAAGGATTAAACTCGAAAAGGAGCAGTTTAATCTAAGCTCATTGCTGTCTGACATCCTGAAGGATGAGCGCAATAGAATTGCAACTAAGAACTGCCACCTAGTGCTGCAGATGGCAGATGAAATTTCTGTTAATGCAGATAAAGATCACATAAGCCGAGTATTTCTTAATCTACTGGACAACGCGATCAAGTTTACCGGCAGAGGTGGAACGATCTCGATCTCGGCAGACATAACTAATAGTGGCGCCGTCGTTACTATAAGTGACAGCGGCCCTGGCATAAGCCCGACTGTATTTCCAATACTGTTCAGGCAGTTCGTAACAACATCTTTCAAGGGAACAGGACTGGGATTGTATATCTCTAAGGAACTTGTAGAGGCTCACGGCGGCAAAATATGGGCCAAGAACAATTCCAAGCATGGAAAGATAGGCGCCACATTCGCGTTTAGCCTACCGTTATAAATTCCGGCGAGCGTGAAAACCCTTGCGAATTTAGCCTGCTTTGGTAGGATGAAATGAGCGAGCTCGTTGCCGCCCTCCCTCCCCTCAGGGTGCTCCAGTCGTTAAATAACACACATACCTTCACAAGATTCACTGTCTGTGTCAGAGCTAGGCAAAGTGAAAGAAGATGAACGTCTTGGCATAGATATAATGGACCTGTACCACTACAGGCCATGTAAAGCCGACAGTGGTGGATTGGGTTCAGACACACTACCCCTGCAGTGTCAGAAAGGAATGCACGCCTCTGCAGCAGACATCATCAACAGAAGCTCGGTGGCTGAAGCAGGAACGCTGTTGTTGTGTGGTGACGGCGACACACATGCAGCTAATAATAACCGGAGAAACGAGGGAAACCTTGTCCGGAAAGCCAGTGCCCTTGGGGCTTGGTAGTTCACGAAACGTTGTTAACCTGAAAAGGATCTCACCTATGCAGTGGCTCTTGGACTTTCTAGACCTATCATTACCTTCATCCCGTCTTTGAAGCAATCTAGGGTATATGAATAGCCCATCCTGTCAATCACTTCGCCCAGATAATTAACTACGCTCACTGCTTCATCAGATCGCATTTCCTCTTCATCCAACTCAACTACGATCTTGTATGCCATCATGATTTTGGTCAGCTCCAGATATTTGAACACCCGGAATCAATCTTCTAGATGAATCCTCCTGCTCATTCGCTGTTTCGGCATTGCCTTTGGAAAACCTGTATGCTCTATGTCTATTTTCAATTGCCTGCAGCATGCCGTACCTGCATCGACTAGGCTACTAAACATTACATTGTAGTTAATAGTAAACGACATAGCTAAATACTCTATTTGCTGACCTTGAAAGCGCTATGGGAAGGACAGGGAAGTCTAGGGGAAAAATAGAGATTATGGCAGATATGCTTACTCTGTCAATGGAAGGAACGAGAAAGACACACCTTATGTTCATGGCCAACCTTTCATACGAACAGGTATCGTATTATCTAGAAGATCTTCAAACAAAAGGCTTTATCGAGCAAAAAGCACAAAATGATAAGGTTGTCTACACCACAACAAAAACCGGGCGCGGTTTTCTAAAATCGTATAGCAATGTAATTCAGATTCTTGAAGGCAATGTACCCAAGACAGTACATGAGATGTATAGACAAGTATGAATGAATGAATGAAAACCTGCTGTATGCATGTAGTTTACTACCTGCAGCTCGCACTTGAATAAAAAGAAAAAAAGGAATGAGGCCTTCAGCCTCTTGAGTGTTTTGTGCGCAATACGTCTGTTCTGGCTGCCTATCTGTCAAGTGTTGACACAAGGTCTCCAAAGTACGATGGAACGTGGAACCATCTGCTGTTGCCGTCATTTCCGTCTGTTATGTATATCAGCCCTGTTCGGTCGCTTGCTCCTCTCACAAATGTCGTATCTAGCCAGGTCAAGTCGTACCTGATCACCGAAAAGTTGTCCTTGCTATAGTCTTTGTGCCAGCCTGAGTATCCTCCGCTCACCCAGGAAGATCCTATTAGATTCGGATCCGTTATGGAAATGTAGCCTTTTCCTTCAGAGGTGTTGATGACATCCACTGTGCCTATGTAGCTTGTCGGTACATCGGTACCAGGATTGCCCATGGTAAGATCCATTCCGCGAGACTTGGCATATGCTGTCAGGTCTCTGTAATGGCCCTCATATCCTGCCTTGTTTGTAAACTCGTCTATGAAAAGGCCGTCTGCTCCGTACCAGTTCACGTACTTGTCCGTGTCAGACCGGAGGCTGCTGAGTGACTTGGTGCCATAGTCGTCTGCCACATAGCCTATGGCCGTCACGCCTGCATCCTGCAGCTTGGCCACCCAATATGCAATGTTAGAATTCTTTGAAGAGCCAGGTCCGCTTGAGGGGTTAAATGCTGCCACTATCGGAACAGAGGGGTGCTCTTTCTTTTCGTCGATTACCTTCTGCCAGTGCGCAGAGCCCGTGCTTCCCGGGTACATGTACAGGGCTACAAAGACCCCGGTCTTTGATATCAGTTTCTCTGAACCTGTCGATGATGAAGTGGTTGAGGAGCTAGCAGTTGATGTAGATCCGGTATCATAGTACGCAACAGCTGTCGTATCCCCCCACAGTGTCAGAGTACGCGGGTTAGATGAGCCGCTTCCCCCTCCTCCCCAATGCGAAAAGATCCTGTCTTCATAGTTGTGTACCCGTACCGTGTATGTCCTGTCTGCAGTGCCGGTATAGGTGAGTGGCGTAAAGCCAGATTCGACAATGGTGCTACCAGACATGATTTCTGTGTACATGCTGAGCGTATTACCACCTGTAGTGGAGTACGCGCGTACGGTGAGTGTGTTCGTCGTCGTAGTTGCAGCTTGGGCAGACTGTATCAGCGCAGGAGTCGTCAACAGTATTGCAGACAAAATAATTGCCAGCGCCGTACTACCGTATGCTTTCGCTAAGTGACTGTACGTTACCTTTTTCAAATTGCCGAAGTGCGAAATTCACTACCGATATTTAATACTTGAGAATTTTGCAATCTTTTCAGTTATTTTGTTATAGAAAATTAAAATAGGTTTCGCCACTTGTAAATCCTTAGCAGGAAATTATGCATTCCGTCTCAAAGAGCGAATCTGCCCTGCTATCCCTATCACTGATCAATATCGATACCCTCCCTCTCCCCCCAAGGTGCTGCACTAGTTAAAGCCATATCAAGCCCATATTTTCCGATGTCAAATCAAACACACGCAAACACAACAAACATCTTTCAGCAATTTGAGGAAGCCAAACGCTCAAGTGGCAAATTTCTTAAACTGGCTCCTGGCGAAAGGCGGACCCTGCAATTCAATGTAGGCAAGATAGCTATCGTAGATAGCGAATTTCAGGGCCAAAAGACCGGCGGCAAGTCTATTCAGTTCACCGTGATAGACCCGACTGACCCGCAGATGGAAAAAGTCCTGACCATGGGAATCAAGAAGGCTGAGGGAATTATGGCCCTTCTGAAAGCCGGCAAGGCGCTCTTGGACATACAGAAGATAGGAACGGGGAAGGATAGCCAGTTCATAGCCATACCTCTCTAGCAAAGTATAACATAGACAATCCTCGGAACGCTCGCGCTGTCGAGCTACCTCTACTTTTTTGACCATTGCGATACTCTTTAAGGTTCAGCCTGCATTTCTTTTTCTATGGGAGATGTCCTGTGGAAAGGCCCAGATCCTAAAGACAAAGCAGTATGCCCATATTCTATTGACTTTAGATGCAAGCCCGCTCCGGCAAAAACACTCAATTCACTTGAATCTGGAAGGCTCTTGCTGACAGTCAAACTAGACGGCAAGCCTGACGTAGGAGAAGTATATGCTGTTGTAGCCAGACTCATAAACAAGGCGAAAGAGAAAAGTACCGAGAAGCTCCAGAAAACAAGCCTTCCTCCTCAGCAGACAGTAATGCTGAGTAACCTCGTGCAGGACAGCCACGAGGCAAATATGTGGACGGGAGAGCTTGACATTCCTGTTACTTGGGTGGAAGGTGGGACAAATACCTATGCAAGGTCTGGTTTGTGGAGACCAAAGAGCAAAGAAGGCCTGTTTAACTTGGAAATAACATATAAGGTTCACGGGGGCAGTAATTGTACTGCTCGATTTAATTCTGAAGATGCCTTTCATTGGACATCTGCCTACAAGACAAAAAAGTAAAGTTGTAGAAGAAACTTGTCGACATTAACATGCGGCTGAAGGAAGGCCGCGTTAGCTATCGTAGAATTCACTCGCACTGCTTCTGACCTCATCAGTTTACCTTGTGGCTATTGTATTGGCTCACAGCTTGACTCTGCATTACGCAGCACTGATCTCCGTAGCATCCTTGACGAACAGCTCACTCACCCCACTACTACCATTGCAGCTTCGCTGGATGGATAGATAGATAGATGGATGCCATTCAATGCTCACGATGCCAAAAGAATCTGTCAATTATTCATTCCCCCCTCATGTATTGCTTTCTCGACAATGGATCTCTAAAATATTTGGCCTGAGAATCTTTTACATGGGAAATGAAGATAATAGTGAAATTGTGTACGAGACCTGTCCGTTCTGCGGTGCAACCTTCTCCCGCCCTGCCTTTTTTAGGCCCGGGATTGATGACCAGACGCTCGTTAGCCATATAGAAGCAGTACATAAGAGAAATACGAAACAAGGAACCGGTAGACCATGATCTTTTACCAATGATATATCTCTGAAGGATGGGTGCCCAAGTTCTAAAGAGTGTTGATACCCGGCTTCCGATCTGATAAATATTGTCAAGTGTAAATATGCTCATGAGCAAAGATGCGAGTAAAGACGGTCCCGCAAGCGAAGAAGTCAAGGATATGGAACTAGATGAAAGGCCAAGACCTATCCGAAAGGCTGAAAATACTACGGTCCCGCAACCTGAAGAAGGTAAGGAAAAAAAGCGAAAAGGTACAAGAAAAGTAGACTAGCTGATGCTTTCTACTTGTCAAGTTGACAACTAGTTCCAGTTTAGTAAGTTGTATTTGTAGACAGTATTTTCTGCCATTAAATAGCGGCTATTTGACAACAATGATTGGACTATTCAATTGATAATTAAGCTGTCTGGAACGTGTTCTTTTGAGTTACTCTTCTTGCAGTATCTTTGAATGCCGGGGCTATTTGTTCGGTAAGTAGCTTCACAAATTTTGTTCTATTTGGGCTTGAGTTTATCAACACAATATCTGTAAATCCCAACTCCTCATACTTTTCAAGTTTCTTGATTCCTTCTTCTGCATCTGAAACTACGAATGTCATCTTCTCTAGCGTATCATCCCCGACTACTTGTGCACTTTCCTCGATCTTTCTAGGATCAGGATAATCTACTTCAAAGAATGCCTTGACCATCGCTCCCTTCCAGTAGCTTATGGATTTTAGTGCCATTTCTTTATCTTCATCGTATGACGCCGGCATGAAGATTGCTTTGACAAGTGAATCATAATCCTTGCCAGCTTTCTTGGCACCTTCCTTCACAGCTGGAAAAAGGCGATCTCGTATCAACTGTGGATCAACTTCATTTGTAACAAATCCATCTGCTTCTTCACCTGCCAATTTGGCTGCCTGCTTGCCAAGCGCTGCGATATAGAGCGGTATGTGTTCCTTAGGCTTCGTGTACAGGTTTGAATCCTTTGTAGTATAATATTTCCCGCTAAATGTGACCCAATCTTCATTCCATAGTTTTCTTATCAGATGCAGAGCTTCTCTTAATCTCTCAAATCTTTCACGATTTGTTGGCCACGGGTTTCCTGAAGGAACCTCATTTAGGGACTCCCCCGTTCCAAGTGTAACAAACGTTCTGCCCGGGAACATGAAATCGAGAGTAGCAAAGACTTGTGCGACAATAGCTGGACTGTATCTCAAAATCGGGGCGGTCACCGCTGTCCCTATCATGATATTTGTTGTGCGAGACAATGCAGCGCCGAGCCATGGCCAGGCTGCGCCTCCAGATGCTCCTGTGTGCCACCACGGCATATAGTGATCGCTTGACCAGCAACGCTCTAGTCCATACTTGTCCATAGTAACCACATCTTCTAGGAGCTCTGTCGGGTTTACTTGTTCATGTGCTGCCTGGATGCCTATCCTGACCATTGTAGTCGTATAAGATACGAAAATATTAACGAGTTCTGCACCAGCGTTTACCTATACTTGAGCAACCTGGCCTCATGTATGTGCACTGCATGGCGCTGGTATGTCATTCCCCGAATGGCAATGGGAGAGCCGTAGTCCCTGGTGATAGTTAGTCCCTAGCGTATCATTCCTTTATGATGCATAATTTCAGTTTAGGTGCATATAATGGATATGATTCTGATATAGATGTAAGTAATAGTCGTCATGTGAATCGGATCTTTGAGATATGGACAAATCAGAGACACGATGAGTTTGCTGCAAAAATTTCAGGCAAGACAGACTTTATAATCAAAACGAAACTTGAGACGACATACGATCAACTCGTTTACGCCGCTCCGTACAATGAAAAAAACTTGGATGGTTTGGCCGAAACGTTGGACGTCATCATGAAGAAGATAGAGAATTCTACATAGATGACCGTTGAATTAAAGGACATGCTTGGACTTGAATCAGTGGGGCCCCGCTCACAAAATACTTGCAGAAAGAATGCAGTTGTCTTTATCTCTTCGGTCCTGAATGTTGCTGGGCTTGTGGCATGATACGGATTGATCTGCCTGAAACAAAGGTTGCAGTGCCAAAATGATCAGAAGTATCAGTATGCCGACAAGTTGTAGTTGCATGAGGAATTAATCCAGTAATGGTCGTCTGCTGTTGCTCCGTCTGCCAATTATTGTTATTTCTGGGCGGCGACATACCTCCGCGTTTCAAGGTAAACAACTGTACATTATGGATTCTTGATTGATTAGCTAGGCAACAGGCAAGTTCAGCTAGCTGTGGTATTACAGTATCTGAAATTGCCCTTTCTACAGGCTCTTTATGAGATGCTGTCTGGGCAAAAAGTCTGAACGATATAGTGAAGCTTCTTTTGAAAATAACTTAAGAAGGAACGTTCTAGGCCCTAAATTATCATCCTTATCATTTGTACCTATGAGCTTAGTACCCTTTCTGCCTCATCATATAGCTGCAAAAGCTTTCTTCCTTTTTCAGTTACAACCCACTTGCCATCGTCTGTTTCGCGAATAATCTCCCTTGCTGCCATAAAGTCAAGATAATATTTGATCTGGGCATAGCACAGGTTGGCACCATACATTATACGCGTCTTCGCTCTAGGTTCTATAACCAGGTGCAGGATTTCTAGTATAATATTGTGCTTTGACCTTAGTCGCAAACTCATATGCCTTGATTTAATCTACCTTGTGAATAAGAATTAGCTTCACTTTCATATAGAATTGTGACATAATTTACCAACATCTGATGTACCGGTAGCTTTTTCTGTTGGCCTAACACTGATCTATGTTAGGTAGGTCTGGTTAACAAGATGGTTTTCTCATAAAAGGCTCAAGCCAGTTGATGTTCTGGAATCTGAGCCACTTTGGCGGGTAGCGCAAGCCCTATGATTGGCATACAAGATATTTTGCCGTCACGACACATAGGACATTTCTCTGGTTTCCAATTCCCAATATCTGTAGCGGACCAGCAGCAAGACGGACATAGGAGAAAGCTGGGAGCAAAAACATCGCGAGAATCTAACAAACTTTTGGTTCTTGCGCCAGTCATCGATAATCTTGAGAGGATGAATTCTAAAAGAGTTGCTGCAGATTGAGGACTTTGCCTCTATGGAATACTTCTATGATTAGCTAGCTTGGATATTCGCCTATTCGATCTTTTACCCTTTCAAGGACCCGGATAGCCTGGCTCCGCGTTATAATTCCTGCGGTCAGGTAAGTTTCCACCATGAAGGAAATAGCTTTTTCTAACTGGGCACTCATCCAATTCGGTATACTGCTAGAACATAAAACAGTTGTCGATCTTATGTCGGTGATTACCGACCAGAAGTGCCGTGCATATGCATAAAGGTAACACAAATAACGCGGCTGTTTTATGAAATAGCTGGCTATCCAGATGGGGTACGAGGCAATGCCGGAGCATGAGCAATATGACCTTGTCATAATAGGGACCGGTGTCGCAGCCTCCAGCGTTGCCTATAAGTGCAGGTCTGAAGGCTGGAGTATCGCTGTCATAGATTCACGTTCCTTTGGGGGTACCTGTGCCTTGCGTGGATGTGATCCAAAAAAGGTACTCGTGGGCGCGGCCGAAGCCTTAGACATTAATCATAGGATGAATGAGATCGGCGTCATAACAAACCCTGCAATATTGGATTGGAACAAGCTCATGACATTCAAGAAATCATTTACAGAGCCTGTTCCAGAGTCTCGAGAAAAGGCTTTTCAGAAGGAGGGAATAGTCGCCATTCACGGACCTGCACGGTTTACAGGACCAACAAGCCTGAAGGTAGGAGAGAATAGATCAGTTGATGCACGTTATGTTCTAATAGCTACTGGCGCAAAACCAGCACGGCTTCCGATCATCGGCCAAGAGCTTATGGCTACAAGTGATGAATTCTTGGAACTAGACACCCTTCCAAGAAGGATAGTCTTTGTCGGCGGAGGTTACATCTCTTTTGAATTTGCTCATATTGCAGCTCGTGCAGGAGCAGATGTTTCTATAGTGCATAGAGGCAAGCATCCCCTTGATAATTTTGATCCTGATTTGGTTGATATGTTAGTGCAGAGGACAAAGAAGATCGGGATAAAGATCCTTCTGCAAACAGAGGTAAACCAGGTGAAGAAACAACCTGATGGAATCCGGATACACACCGAGTCAAAAGATCAAGGTAGCGAAGAGAAAATATCAATCGATGCTGACATGGTGGTTCATGGTGCTGGACGGGTTCCTGAGATCGAAGAACTTTGTCTAGAAAAAGCTGGCATAGAACGTGAAAGGAAAGGTGTAAAGGTTAACAGGCATCTTCGGAGTACTTCAAACTCTTCTGTGTTTGCTGCCGGTGACTGCGCAGCCGGCGGAGGACTGCCACTTACTCCGGTCGCTGGCTATGAAGGTCAGATAGCAGCGCATAACCTCATTCAGTTAGAAAAGGGCAAGTCTATGCTTGAAGCAGATTATAATGGCATCCCGAGCGTCGTATTTACATTGCCCCCCATCGCTTCTGTAGGGTTGCAGGAGCAGACTGCTAAAGATCGCGGATTAAAGTTTACGACTCGCCATTCTAGTACTGCTTCGTGGTACTCATCACGTAGGGTAAACGAGAGCCACTCGGGATACAAAGTGCTAATTGAAGAAAATACAGGGAAAATTATTGGAGCCCATCTTTTTGGCCCCAATGCAGATGAAGTTATTAACATCTTTGCCATGGCAATGCGGCTAAATATACGCTCAGAACGCCTTAGTGAAGTAATTTGGAGCTATCCTACTAATGCTTCTGATATCAACTATATGGTATAGGTCGTCCCCTTTTCTGATAGTCTCATGCCAATGCCATGGCTTTTTGCAACTACTGTGTCTCAGATGCCCCCGACCGCTGCAAAGACGGACCGCCTTTCTGCTCCATTGCTGACCACAGCTCGGAAAAGTTGAATGGCAGATTTGCCCTCGTCCGGGCTACCATGTTCTCTTCCTCTTCGAGGCTCTGCCGCAAAGACGGTAACGCTTCACCAATGTTCATTCTTGATGCCATTTGAATTAACGTATTGTAGCCTATCGCTTCTGCGTGCTCTATAAGCGCATCAATCTCGATGGCTTTTAGCTCCTGCTCTTCTTGCGTCGCGGAAGCTCCAAGGGCATTGGCCAGAGCTTCGGGCGGCGAATAACCGGCCAGCTGTGCCCGCTTGTCTGTAGCCTGACCACCAAGGTTTTGAATTAATGAAATGAGACGACTCTTCTGCTCTCTTGTTTCATCCAAGTGGTGTGCAAGCTGCTCTTTTATCTGAGCCAATAAACTTTGTTGTATTCTTGCATGCAGTCTTTCCACCGCCGCATTTTCAATCGAGAGCATGAGGTTAAGATGTAATAGAAATTTATCTTTCATCTCTTGAGATAATGTGTTTATTGCCCCTGATGGTTGCTGCCTGTTAATTTCCTCGTTTAATGTACGTAAAGTTCTGGCTCTTTCCTCAACCATCATTGGAGTTATTTTAGGACTAGTTTCGGCAGTATCCTTGCTATAGACCCTGTTGGTCTCAACGGACGCCTGCCTGCTACTATCACCATGTTCTTGCTCCATACGTTCGGCTGCCTGTGGGTCTGCCAAAGTATCGACATTTTCTGATTTGAGGTCTGCACCTTCGTTCATATCACTCATAGCAGCGTATTTTGAAGAATCAAAGACTTCATCTGGATTAATTTTTCTGGCATCCGTTATTGCTGAATTCTCTTCATTACTGTTTCTCCTACTACCCTCATCCCCCGTGGCTTTGATCTCTCGCTCATCACGCCTGCCTTTCTTTTCCTTACCTGCGGTCATTGAAGATCTGATGCAGTAATTTCATTTAAGAATTACAGTATTGGCTGCCTGTGTTTAGTAGTGTGTGTATGTATATTGACTAAAATCTAGGATATGGTGGGCAGTTAGCTTTATGCAGCCTGGATACTTGAATAGTACATGTCCCTGCTTGGAAAGAACTTTAGCTGAGAATGGATTTGCCGCATGACAGTGGGTAAAATTGGAAAAGTTATGAGGGCTGGTGGTACTAGAATATGGCATATATGGTAAGACCGGAGCATAACAAGTTGGATTCTTTAAAGAAATCCTCTAATCATGAGATCCGCATCCTTGCTGAAACACTTGATAATCTAAATCTCAGAGTAGAGAATCTGGAACAACATC
Organism: uncultured Nitrososphaera sp.; assembly: GCA_964586705.1. Lineage (GTDB taxonomy): Archaea > Thermoproteota > Nitrososphaeria > Nitrososphaerales > Nitrososphaeraceae > Nitrososphaera. The sequence goes on from CAZPIL010000007.1 coordinate 12,924, forward strand.
AGACAGAAATTTTGGATGAGATCCGCAAGTTCAAGTATCGACAGGAATGAGCCTTGCAAACAAGAATCATCTGCGCAGACTTGCTATAGGTATACTAAAGGAGACATGGGCTGAAACTATCACAAGTTATTTTAGGTGTGGCTGGGTCAAATATGGCATGCCCGGCAACAAGAAGGGAAACAAGCAATACGGCAGAAATGCTGCAAAGGACAAGAGCACAGATTCTAAAAAGAACAAGAAAAAAGGGATGGCGCGCAGGAAAAAAGCAGTTATCTAGTCATTTAGAATAGCAATCCAAAGAGGACCTGTAAGAGAATCAATAGTACAATGACCCCGAGAACAAACCATACTATTTGCCATATCATAAGATTGAAGTCGTCACTACCAGATTAATCCATTATGGCTACTAAACACACAAGTAAGTTACAGACTAACGTAACAGAGACCTAATGGCTCGGCGATGTGGATCGCTGCGACAACGGCTCCGAAGAGCTGCCTATTTAAAGACGGATAGTTTCTATCAAAATCCTTTACTATCATTTTCATGAGATTGTTTTTACCGGCTGACCCCACTACAATCCGGGTGGTCATTAGCCAGTCATCGTTATGGCCACCCGAGATTGTTCTAATTAAAGTTTGTCGAATTCATTTCTATCATCTAGCTCGACTAAGACGTCCAGCAACAATGACTATTTCGCTTTCACAACATTCTGCACTATGTTCTGCTGTATACAGAGAATTGAAATACAATAAGCGGAAGACCACAAAAGCATAAGCTTTCCTGTAGAATTTATGAAAGAAGAGGAACGTTTGCTCGATTTTTCTGCTCATCAAAGGATGGTTCAAGGTTTCAATCCCACAATATCCCGGACAAATTTTGCTGCAGTGTACGAGTTATCCCAAGAGACGGTACAGTAGCGATAGAGATATGCAACTGCAAGACTCGTTAGGTGAACCACCATGCCCGGAAGAGCACTGGCTTCCCAGACGTTTTCACGCTCACCGAAATCTATTACTGAAAAACGATGCAAGGTCGCTTGCCAGTCAATTGCCAACGATACAGCAAGCCCAAGGTACCGTGTTGTTGACCTCGGACATCTGAAACTTTGTGTGCTTCTTTCACCAGTTGCGGACTATCATGTTACCTCGTGCTCATAATACTGGTGTAATATTGCTTAATGCTGGCGGCTTGACAACCTAGTACATCGGTAGCATAATAATTATATTACAAATACACTTTTATATATAGAATATAGTTCTATTCCGTATATTTAATATTAGAAATCTTAAAATATTACAAATTTGTATAATAAATGTCAGACATGCTCCCCGTAATGTCTGCCAATATCCCCCACATAGGTCAACAGGTACAGCCCTATCCGCAAGCTTTTCGCGGTAGCGGCTGGCCTGTTGGGCTTTCTGTCGGGCGACGGACTGGATCAGAGTCAGCGCCTCCTTCCGGAACCCTGCAAGTCATTAATATTATAACTGCGAGTTACTAACAATGGATATCAATGCAGCAGGTATCTTCCTACTGCTAACGACATTTCAGGCAGCAGGAGCCGATCAGGCTGGAAGTGCAATTTTAGATTCTCTTAATGAATTTGGTGCTCAGGTCGTAGACGCTTTGCCAAACATAGTGGCAGCGCTAGTCCTGCTTGGCATAGGCTACCTTGTAGGTAGGGTCGCCGGTGCAGTGATTAGAAAAGTATCTGCCAAGCTGAATCTGGACCAGTACTGGAACAAGACTGGTATCGGCCAGACTACTGCAAGCTCCGGCTGGAATGTGTCGAGGTTACTTTCAACTGCGG
>CAZPIL010000008.1:0-14473 GCA_964586705.1 uncultured Nitrososphaera sp.
CAGTCCTCGATGCTGCTGTGAGGGCATCTCTTAATGCCAAAGTGACCGTAACGGGTGCATTTGATGACGCGACCGCCTGCTATTTTGGCGGATTTGTCACTACAGACAATTACGCAAGAAAACTGATGCGACACGAAAAAGCCCCCGACAACCTCTATGCGGTGATATTTCTACCCCGCAATATACCGCGTGGTGATGTAAGCAAACTGCATGGCTTGTCAGACCTTTTCTTGGATGCATACAGGCTCGCAGAGGCAGGAGAATACTGGAAGGCAATGAAGATGAATGGTGTGCTTGCGGCGGCGGCCCTTTCATCCGGCTACAAGCCGGTTCTGGCAGCGCTTGAAAAGGGTGCGCTTGCGGCTGGAATGTCAGGCAATGGACCATCGATAGCGGCTGTGACGTATGAGAATAACATGAATGACATAAAGTACGCCTTTTCGAGGTTCAATGGCAAAACAATAGTCTCTAAAATTAATAACCAAAAAGCTGCCGTGGAGGTTCTGTAAATGGCAAGTATAGTGGTACGCAAATCAGAGATAGCAGGGAGCGTCCGATGCCCTTCAAGCAAGAGTTATACCCACAGGGCTCTTGCTATATCGTCTCTTGCATCTGATCAGTCAACGATAACAAATGCTCTTCTTGCACGGGACACCCTTGCCACACTTGCCTGTTGCAGGGCATTTGGAGCACAGGTAGAAAGTAGGCGAGAGGGCCGAGCCGTACGAGTAATCGGTAAGCGCAACTTTGAGCCTCCAAGTAATGTGCTAAACTGTGAGAACTCTGGAACTACCATAAGGATAATGACCGCGATGGCAGGCCTTGCAAATAAGGGTTATGTCGTCTTGACTGGCGACGAAAGCCTACGCCGGCGTCCAATGCAACCCATTCTCGACGCGCTTTTGCGGCTGGGAGTTGAGGTACATTCTACAAGAGAAAACGGCACTCCACCAATTGTTGTCAAAGGTGGCGGCATAAAAGGCGGTACTACAATAATCGACGGCAGCATATCTAGCCAGTTCATATCTGGCTTGCTCATAGCAGGCATATATGCAAACACTGAGATACTGCTCAAGGTGAAGGGCGACCTTGTATCAAAGCCATATGTCCAAGCCACACTTGCGACAATGGAGAATTTTGGCGTCAAGGTGGATCACGATGAAGATATGCTTGAATTCAGGATACAAAATGCAGAATATCAAGCTTCAGTGTTTGATGTACCGAGCGACTTTTCAACTGCCGCTCTCGTACTTGCAGCAGGTGCACTTGTCGGTGAAAAACTCAAAGTAAAGGGTCTCAATTTTAGCCTGCCGCAAGGCGACTCACAGATAATAGAGATTATGTCTTCAATGGGATGCACGGTGAAGACAGACAGACAAAAGGGCGAAGTAATAGTTCAGAGAAGTGACCGGTTGGAAGGCGGCGAATTCAACCTCGGAGACACGCCGGACCTGCTTCCAGTGGTATCCATACTTGCGCTAAAGTCTACATCCCCCGTCAGGATAACTGGAGTAGCACATGCCCGCACCAAAGAAACAGACAGGATTGCAAACATCGCAAAGGAGCTTGTCAAGTTAGGAGCGAGAATTGAAGAATTTCCAGACGGTCTTCTCATAGACCCGCCCAGGAAGTTAAAGAATGCGTCTCTGGAGGCCTATGAGGATCACCGACTCTTCATGGCTTTTACCATAGCTGCTATGATGACCCAAAAATCTGTTGTGGCTGGAGCAGAATCTGTCGATGTATCATATCCAAACTTTGTGCAAGATATGAAATCACTCGGTGCTAGGCTATCTTCTATGCCTAGTCGCGAATAATCAAAAAGCCAATATATAGAACGGCGCCAAGTGTGCTCTATCAATGGGTGGAAACATTCTTGGCGAACGCTTTACAGCCATGAGCTTTGGGGAGAGCCATGGCCGGTGTGTGGGAATCGTAGTCGACGGATGCCCGGCAGGTCTACCGCTCACAGAAGCAGACATCCAACATCAGTTAGACTTGCGAAAGCCGGGGCAGTCTACTGTAACTACCCAGCGCAAAGAAGAAGACAAAGTGGAGATACTCTCAGGCATCTTTGGAGGGTCTACCACAGGTGCTCCCATTTGCATGCTTATTTGGAATAAAGATGCAGAATCGAGCTCGTATGAGGCCATAAGAAATACTCCGCGGCCAGGTCACGCAGACTATCCTTCAATAGTAAAATATGGAGGCTTTGCAGATTACCGCGGAAGTGGCAGGTTTTCCGGCAGGCTTACTGCGACGTTTGTAATGGCAGGGGCAGTGGCGCAAAAACTATTGAGGAGCACCCTAGGCATCGAAACTGTGGCTTATACGTCGGAGATAGGCGGAATTCGAGCAGACAATATAACGAAATCAAACTTACCCTTACGGCACTTAAATGAGGTCAGGTGTCCCGATCAGGATGCGGCTCAAAAAATGAAGGATGCCATACTGAAGGCGCGCAGGGATGGCGATTCACTTGGTGGTATAGTAGAATGCATAAGCACCGGCCTTCCTGTTGGTCTCGGTGAGCCCATATTCGCATCTCTTGAATCTGATCTGAGCAAGGCACTCTTCAGCATCCCTGCTGTCAAGGCAGTCGAATTTGGTTCGGGTTTTGAAGGTTCCAAGAGACGCGGATCTGAAAACAACGACACATATCATCTGGAACACGGCAAGGTTGTCACAAAGACAAATAATGCAGGTGGTATACTTGGGGGGCTTTCGACAGGCATGCCACTCACTTTGCGCGTTGGTTTTAAACCTGCCGCCTCCATAGCAAAAGAGCAAGAGACACTCGATATCTTGAAAGGTGTGCAATCCAGACTGATCGTTCCGGGTAGGCACGATCCGTGCGTTGTTCCGAGAGCGCCGCCCATAGTTGAATGTGTGGTATCCATTGTGCTTGCAGACCATGGGCTGAAAGCAGGTCTAATTCCTCCGGTACTAAAGGTGGATAAAAAGTGACGGTTGAAAAGAATGAAGAGTTAGAATCACTCCGGCTAAAGATACGAGCCCTAACGTCAGAGATAATTATGAAGGCGCAAGAGCGCACAGACCTTGCGAGGCAGGTGGGCGAGGTGAAGGGCAAACTCGGGATGGACATAAAAGACGAACGGGTCGAGCAAGAAATCTGCCTGATGGTTGCAAAACAGGCAGAAGAGTCCAGAATGGACAAAGAATTTGCACTCAGGCTATTGAGTGTGCTTTTACGCGAATCAGAACAGGTACAAGAAAAGAGTCGGCCGCAAAAGACGCGTCAGACGCACCTGGGTATTTTCCGCAAGGCAAAACAGATGGAGGCGTCCGGTAGAAGAATAATCCACCTAGAGGTAGGCGAACCAGATTATCCTGCACCAGCACCAGTTGGTGATGCTCTGACAGAGTCGTTTGCAAAGAGACAATACAACTATACTGACACGCGTGGCCTACTCGCACTCCGGGACGCGCTTGCAAGTAAAAGTGGTGTGACTGAAGAAAGGGTCATGGTGACACCCGGAGGTAGATTTGCAGTTTTTAGCGCAATAGTCTCGCTAGTACGGCCCGGAGAAGAGATAATCACAATTGAGCCTGCTTGGCCGGCATACAAAGAGTGTGCTAATTTTATCGGAGCTCGTACTCGGGTGCTCAAGACAACCCTGGAAAATGATTGGACTCCAGACATCGCAGAACTTGCAAGCATGGTAAGCGAAAATACCAAGATGATAGCCATAAACTACCCAAACAACCCGACAGGCAAGGTAATAGATGAGAAGACTATGGACAGAATAGTGGGTCTAGCGCGGGATTATCGGTTGTATCTACTAAGCGACGAGGTATACTCGGACTACTCATTTGTGCCATCCAGAAGTGTCCTTACATATGACTATGAGAGAAGTATTGTTGTCTCCTCATTTTCAAAGACCTATGCAATGACGGGATTCCGAATCGGCTATGCTGTCGCATTAGCAGAAACTATAAAACAAATGGCAAAGGTTCAGGCGGCAGGGATTACAAGCGTAGCAGAGCCGATCCAGCGTGCCGCCCTCGCAGCCCTTGGACAAGATACTTCCATTAACATCGATCTTATGAAAAAACGACTAGCATTTCTGACATCGCAAGTCAAAAAAATGTCTCTCCGCTTCGTGCAGCCGGGGGGAGCAATGTATGTCTATCCCAAGTTGCCTGCAGGAAAAGACATAGATCTTGTAGAAAGGCTTCTTAAAGAAGGCGTAGCTATAGCTCCGGGTAGCGGCTTTGGGGATTCATACAGTGAGTTTGTGCGGATATCTGCCTGTCGACCTGAAGAAGAGATGGCCGAAGGTCTAACTGTTATGGCAAAAGCGCTTGGGCAGGGGAACTGACATACAGGTAGCAATAGTCGGTGCCGCGGGCAAGATGGGCTCATGGTTTTCAGAGTATTTTGTACATAAAGGGTTTTCAGTTTCAGCATTCGACATCAAGCCGTTTGCGTTTACAGACACCAAGAGCACACCAAGTCTGAACGAGTGTGTACATAATGCCGATTTAGTGTTGGTTTGCGTTCCTGTGCAAAAGACCGCACGACTAATATCAGAGTGTGCAAAGGGAATGAAAGAGGGCGCAAGTATTGCAGAGATATCATCCGTTAAAAGCGGTACTCTTCCTGCATTGAAGAGGGTTAGAAAGGACTTATCAGTGCTGTGTCTGCACCCGATGTTTGGTCCCGGTGCCGACAGAACAAAGAACTTGAAGATGCTGATAGTTCCAGTGCGCGACACAGAAGGTGAGCAGTCCATAGCCAAGCAGTTATTCTCGGATATGGCAATTATTGCAATCGCTGACGCGAAGACACATGATCGTTCAATAGCTGTGGTTCTCGGAATGACATACTTTATCAACATTACCTTCGCCGGCGAGCTGGCAAAAGAGGATGTGCAGGCCCTAAAAAAAGTCGGCGGGACGACTTTTGGTATACAGTCAATGCTTGCAGAAAGCATCATGACTGATGAGCCAGAGCTTGCAGCGGCACTTATTCGAGAAAATCGATATACGCGCATGTATGTGAGCAGGTATCTAAAAAGCGCGCAGAGGATTGCCAAGACGAAAAAGCTAGAACCCATATTGAAAAGGTTAAAACAAGACCTACAAGGACAGCAGGATCTGCAAGAGTCATACCGACGCCTATACGGAATCCTCCGGGACGGAAATATTACATAATCGACTATTTATTTTACAATTATGACGCTCTTATGGCGAGACCAATGGCTCAAACCCTTGACCGATGGTGATGTGGGTACAGACAGGTGCAACTATTGCAAGAAAAAGTTTGGTAAGATAGAGTTTGTAACTGCCTGTGACTTTTGTGAAATAGGTCTCATGCACAACATTTGCGCCGATAAGCACATCCTAGCGAAACACAAGAAGGAGGTGGCAGCCAAGATAGATGCTCATCGCGACAGACCGCTTCATGACTTCCAGTAAAAACGTCAAAAAGTTTGTGCTGCCCTGTTTTTTAGACATACCTTCTAACAAGTCTTAGATTGTCAGAGAAACTATTCACATTCAATGCTAGTTCGTTCACACTTGACTCTAAAGTAGAGAGCTTCCTCAAGTCAAGAGGTGCGATAACACTGGACTTTGGCTCATCCGCATATATTAATTCTGATCTTATGCCACTCATCTTGGCAAACATGATTGAAAAACTGTCAGAGACAACAAATGATGACTTGGTGATACAGCTGAGGGCGGAAATAGCGCATGCCGGCGCTCGCCTACAAAAGATGGCAGAGGACGAAGCACAGCAGCTGAAATCTGCTAGCGCCGAAATCACGTCTTTGAAAGAAAAGCTTGCAGAAGCAGACAAGGTTATTGAATCATTAAAAGCGGAAAACACGCGAATTCAGATAGCACAAAAGAATGTTCCACAGCAGGTATTTGATAGGACGCAATACGAGAAGATCCTTAGAGATTTCCAAGATCTGAAGGCTCAGAATGCAGACGTTATAACATCGCTCAAAGTTCTTGAGGATGAGAACGAAGAACTCAGAGAAGAACTGGATGTGCTAAGAAGTCAAGCAAAAGCCAGCCAAGCTCCAAAGCTTGGCTAAGCTCATTTAAGACTTATATAACCAATGTCTAAGAAATCCAAATTATGGTCGAAAAGATGACGGCCGTCTGGTTGATTATATTGACTCTGATTGTGTGCTCCGCTGTCCCCGGCATACTCATTTATGTCACTACTATCCCTGCAGCAAACTTTTTAACAGAATTCCAGATGGTCGATACAGTCGCGCATGTGATTGTGATACGCCAATAATTAGCAAGTATTTTTAACTTTTAATGCGAGGTATCTACATGGGTTTTGGTCCGTCGGAAGGTGCAGAAAAAAAGCGGCGTCTTATCTGGTCAATGGGTCTTCTTGTTGTAGTTGTAGTGGGAGCAGGTGCGGCCACAATGACACTAACAGACTATTTTAGAAGCCAAGATCCAATATACCAATGCATAGGCGACCCACGATCACAGCCATACCAGCTATCGGTGCCAGTGACAGTTACCGAAGACGGCCTACCTGTGCGAGTGCCAAGCGGCGTAGGGATAACAGAAGATTGCACTCTTCCTGTTCATACACTTGAAGAAGGTGTAATACATGTAGCATACATGGAACCATATCCGTTTACCCTGGGACACTTTGTTTACAACTGGATTGGGCAAGATATCGTCAACTATGACACGACGGTCTACGTTAATGGACAGGAACATACAAACGGTTCCTTCCTAGACATCACACTCCGCGACGGTGATGAGATACGGATTGAATTTACGAGCAGAAGTTAAAATAATGTTCCTCTCCCACTGCAAACAACACTTTGAAGGAAATTCGAACCGAGATAGATGTTAGTGCAAGCCCGCATAGAATATGGCAGGTACTTACAGACTTTGCAATGTACCCCGAATGGAATCCTTTCATTCGCATGATAGAGGGGAAAGTCTTGGAAGGATCGAAGCTTCACCTACACATAATAACACCGGCTGGTGTAAAACGCAAGTACTCTCCAAAGGTAACGCGAGTCGTGGCAGAACGTGAGTTACGCTGGCTCGGCAGGGTGCCAGGGCTACTTTCAGGTGAGCATATCTTTGTGATCGAGCCCCGCAGCAATTACAGTGTCCACTTTGTGCATAAGGAGATATTTAGTGGAATACTAACGCCATTTTTTGGTTCCAGTCTCGACACCGACGTCAAGAGGGGTTTTGAGGAAATGAATATAGATCTCAAGAGAAAGACAGAAGTATAAAGCCGCGATGGTTTATTTACGACTTTTACGCGCATGTACTGGTGCCTGATTATTACGAAGTTCTGGGACTGGCGCAAGGGGCATCACAGGAAGATATAAGAAAGTCATTCCGTGCCCTCGCTCTAAAGTACCATCCAGACAAGAATAAGAACTCTGAAGAATCCAAGCAAAAATTCATGAAGATAGTCGAGGCTTACGAGGTCTTATCAAATGAACAGACACGAAAGAAATACGATGAAAATCCATCCTCTTCACATGGCGGTCAATGGATCCCACCAGCAGATTTCCGCACTGTCTACAGCTACGATGTTATCAAAAGACAATATCGGCAGACTGTACAGGGAGGCATGTGGGACATTAGCGATGCGGCAAACAAGGGGATGTGGAAGTTTACTATCGCGCTTTTCGGCGGTTTGGCTGCGATTGTAATATTCATTCTTGTGGGCTAGTGTTTATGGCGCCTGCGCCTGTGCTCTTCCTCTCTAGCTTTCTTTTTCCCAAAGACTGCGTACTTGTAAGCAAAGAAGGCACCTATGATAAAGCCTGGCGCCGAGGCCATCAAGAAGGTAGATGAGCCTACAGCGATAGCTAGAAGAACTGCAAGGCCACCAGAAATAAAGGAGGCTATCATAAACATCAGAGTAACCTGTTTTCCTACCGCCAAGTCACTTACTCTTATAGAGGACAGTATATGTCATTTTCTATTACGGTCATATCCATACAGATGCTATCGGCCATTCTATTAATGGCATCTACTTTTTCTTTACCTGTGCTCCGCCTGTCACGTACTTTTCAGTCCACTTTAGTTTCCTAGGCTCTCTGCGAATCACGAACATGTTCTTATCACATTTCTTGGAGCATGTCCACAAAACGCGGCCGTCATTTCTAACATGCATAGTACCTACGCCTCCGGGAATCGATCTTCCGCAAAATGAGCAATTTCTAAATGTCCGCGTAGCGGTAATGTCATCACCGCCTCTTCTTCTTCTCATCATAGTGAATCGTCATAACGCGGGAAGTAATTTTTTTAAAGAGTTTTGCCCATTAGTCGAACAAACTTTCCTATCCCATGCCTACTGCGCGGCTGTTTGTCTCAAAAAGAATAAAAAGGGATGCAGGACAAGCGCCAAAGAGATGCGAATAATTGCCATCGGAAGCCGTGTATTTGTGACCAGCTTCCAACTTGCAGGCGTAAAGGGCATCAAAGTCGAATCACCTGCAGAGGCTCTTACGGAAATAAACAAAATGGGCGACACAAGCGATGTCGGACTTGTTCTTTTGAGTGATGACTTGGGTAAAGAGATCCGCGGCCCCCTTACGAATCTGCGGGCAAAAAGACCGATTCCTCTCATTTTTGAGCTTCCCTCACCCGGGAGCAAGAAGGAGAAGGTAGATTATCGCGCGCTTCTGAAGCAGATCCTAGGTGTCTAGAGTCGATCTCTGGGCCCACCTAGCAATTTTGCAATGGTCAATACTTTTGCCCACTCTTCAAGTGATTCCACTATTGCCCGGGCGTGATGTATGTTTGTTCCTGCAGCAACCACACCATGATTTTTTATAACTACAGCACTTGCACCGTTTGCAAATTCTGTAGAAACTGCCTGTGCAAGCTCTATAGATCCAGAGGGCCTATTTTCTATGATTGCCGGGTCGCCTACCACAATCTTGGCTTCTTCTATCACATGTACAAAGTCGACAGATATTGCAACGCCTATCGTATAAGGACTGTGGGTGTGAACTACCGCCTTGATGTCCTCTCGGGAGGCATAGATCATCCGGTGTAGGTTATGCTCCATACTGGGGGTCTTTCTGCCCTTCACTTCACCGGTTACAAGATCTATTCTTACGAGATCACTTGCACGCAAGATATATCTCGGTGTTCCCGATGGCGTTATCCACATGTTCCTTCTAATTCTTATGCTGTGGTTGCCGGATACAGATGATGTGAGACCAAGTGAATAGAGGTTCATAACACATTGTACAAGCTCACTTTTTGAGTTCAACAAAGACACCAAGTTGACCAATTATAAGTTCTTTAATGCATAATAGCAAGGAATGCATATTTGGTGTGGTGAAGAAAGGGATCATTTTTGCGGTCGGCGCCATTGCACTGGCAGCTGCTATTGCTGCGGCCATCGCAGCATCACAGACTAATAATCCTCCAAATGAGATCAATGATGGATTAGTTAATGATGGTATTGATACTGATGATACAATTTCAGCCGACAGAGAACAGGATGATCTGTTTACCCCCATACAAGACTTAAACCTGCCGAGCGTGAACGACCCTTCGCTAAAAGTTGAAAAAGTAGTAGAGGGGTTGTCGGAACCGACCAGCATGGTCTTTGTAGGCAACGATATCATAATCACTCAAAAGAATGATGGCAACGTCCAGTTTGTAGTCGACGGCGAACTGCAGAGCGCGCCTGTCCTTACGTTTGACGTAGAGACAGCAAGTGAGCGAGGTCTTCTCGGAGTTGCTCATGCAAACGACAAGCTTTTCTTTTACCTGACAGAATCTGCTGACGAGATACGCCACCGCGTCTATAGATATGATCTTCAGGATGGCGAGTTATCAAATAGGGCGACCATTCTCGATCTTCCTGGAACGCCCGGTCCGAACCACGATGGAGGAAAGATGATTACGGACTCTGATGGCCACCTATATGTCATAATAGGTGACCTCAACAGGGATGGACAGCTGCAGAACTTCCCAGAAGGAGCAGAACCGGATGACACGTCTGTCATATTGAAGGTAAACTCAGAAGGCGAACCTGCTGCAAATGTACTCTCTGGAGACAACAGACTTGCAAGCTATTATGCATATGGAATACGCAACAGCTTTGGCATGGATTTTGATCCTGTAACGGATGTTCTATGGGTTACTGAAAATGGTCCCGACTCATATGATGAGATAAACGTCGTAAATCCGGGGTTCAATAGCGGGTGGGAGCAGGTTATTGGTCCAATTTCAAGATCTCAGGCGAGCGAAGGTGACCTCGTAATGTTTGATGGTGCCCATTATGCAGATCCTGTCTTTAGCTGGCTGCGCCCTGTAGGAGCGACTGACTTGGCATTTCTGAAGTCAGCTGAATTGGGAGAGAAATACGAGAACAACGTATTTGTAGGCGAAATCAATGGTGGCAGGCTATTCTTCTTCAATGTAAATGAAGAAAGGAATGGTTTGGTACTTGAGGGAGCAGTCTCAGACCTTGTGGCAGACAATAGCGATGAGTTGTCTGCATTCATACTAGGAACAGGCTTTGGAGGGATAACAGATATCGAGACAGGACCTGACGGCTACCTGTACATCCTCTCATATAGCGGAAATGTCTATCGATTAGTGCCTACCCAGTAAACTATTATGCTGGCGGATTCTAGAGCAGACAGTCTTGCTCAACAAGCTGCGTGAGTCGCTCCAACCTACGATGCAAAAGCTAGGCTCTAGCTTTGCATCTACTGGGCTTTCTGCCAACTTTTGGACAGGTTTTAGTCTTGCGCTAGCATTTGTAGCAGCAGGCGCTTACGCGTCTTCGGAATTCTTTGGCACTTCTGCATGGGTTGCGGCTATAGCAGGCGGCATCTTGCTACTTGTTTCTGGATTCTTTGATGTAGTAGATGGCGCCGTTGCACGCGCTACACAACGGGCAACTAAAAAAGGTGCATTTTTGGATTCGACATTTGACAAGATAGCTGAAGTCGCGATATTTGCAGGCATCGCGTTTGGCGGCCTTGCAAATCCTCTCTTGGTCACGGTCACATTAGGCTTGTCTCTAATCGTCAGCTATACGCGCGCACGGGCAGAGTCTCTTGGTGTGGAGTTGAAAGGCATCGGCATAGGCGAGCGGGCAGAACGTATGCTGATATTGGCAATAATAGGTATGATTCCGTTCATGGAAGAGATATCATTTGGCGGTCAGATGAACTGGGCAGTCTCGATCGTGGCAATAGTCGCAGGGATTACTCTCATCCAGAGAGTAATAGCTACCATAAGCAAACTGTAAAAAAGGCCTGTTTTGATTACCAGAGTCTTCCGCCAGTTCTGCGCTCGGCCTCTGATCTTACCTTTACTATTCCCCGGTGTACGGCACACGAAACGCAATAGAACTTGACATCAGTTGACATTGGTATGTAGGCACCTTGGGCCTTGAGTTCCTTGGCAAGCGTCGGCTCAACAAGTGTTATCCTTCCGGTAACCTTCTTGGCTTTGTCGCGAGGAACAATGGCGCCACATTGGCTGCAGTGTACTACACCTGAACTACCCTTGCCCCCCTTTGAACGGCCTCGGCTCGCTCTCTTCTTCGGCATGAAGGTCGTTGAACCGTGCCATACTTTAAATCTTGTGATTCCTTGCAGGCTGAAAATTATGGGTGCTTGTCAGCAAAATTTGCCCCAAAAGCTTTTAGCTGCGAACTGGTCTATGATATCAAGGGTACATCGCTGCCTCTCAACCGCCATCCCAGTAGGTTTCAGAGGCGAGCGGCAAGCCCTTTATTATCCATTTTAGGTCAAATCTATCGTTTGAAGATAGGAATTGCCTCTCACATAGTACTAGACACAATAAAGACAAGAGGCAGAGTGACACAGAGCCTTGGAGGGCCGGCCTGTTATTGCGGAATAACTACAAGAAGGTTCGGGTTTGATGCACAATTAGCAACAAAGGTCGGAAATGACTTTCCAGAAGATGCTCGAAATGTCCTGCGTGATAACAACATCACATTGCACGAAAAAAGTCTCTCAAACAGTTCGACTACGCGCTTTACGCTCGAAGTTGATGGTGAGTCGCGGCGCCTATCTTTAACTTCTCAATGTGAACCGATTACAGAGCAGGATATTTCAGAAATGAAAGTTGATGGCTGGATTGTAAGCCCTGTTGTAGATGAAATACGGTTCCAAACGCTTGAATTAATAAAGAAAAATAAAGGCAAAAAGAACTTTTTAATGCTTGACCCTCAGGGATATCTGAGAAATACTTGCAAAGATGGTCAAATAACACTAAATGACCAACTTGAAATAGACCTCACAGGCATAAACGCTATCAAGGCAGACAAGCAGGAACTGGCTGCGCTCACCGGTGGTCTAGAGGGTATAGAGGGTATGAAGGCGCTCAAAGCAAGAGGAGTTGAACTTGTCGTTACTACAGAGTACAGAGTCATTCATATGCTGCATAAAGACACACACTATTGGATAAAACTGCACGAAATTGATACGCCTGATGCAACAGGCGCGGGCGACATACTCGTAGCTGCTTTTACATGTGCATGGATAAAGGAGAAAGATGCTTTGTGGGCTCTGTGTTTTGGCGCAGGCGCACTGCGGGCGGCGCTTGAGACAGGGCAAATTGGTCTTTTCAAGATACCGACCATGTCCAAGATAGAGTCAAGCGCCTCATATTTTTACAACACTCTCAACTTCAAGGGTGTTTGACCTAGCTTTAAATCAGGCATTGCGCTTAGAGATGCATTCATGAAGGTAGCGCTCTGGGGCGTTGACTCGAGAGATGGTGCTCTTTTGTCTAAAACAAGAAGGACGCTCGAGTCTCTCGGGGTCAGGTCACAAGTGATGAAGGATGACTACAAGGCTGCGTCAGAAGTGGATATGGTGCTTGTGGCAGGGGGCGACAAAGGTATACTCAATTACTTTCACAAGGTGACGGCTGCTTCTGCGCCGGTGCTGGGGATTTATGAGACAGACTCTACAGGTTTTCTTGCCCAGCTCGAAGTGCGCGATTTGGAACCGGCGACACGCAGACTCAAGAGGGGTGAGTATGATGTCGACGAAGTAATCAGGCTCAAAGTCAAAGTTGATGGGAAAGAGGTCGAACCTGCACTCAACGATGTTGCAGTATTCCCAGGCAAGAGCGCGACATTGATGGAACATGTTTTAAAGATAGATGACAAAGATATTTGGCACGATCAAAGCGATGGCATAATTATATCGACACCAACAGGATCTACCGCATACACGATGTCTGCAGGAGGTCCGATGGTATTTCAGAAGTCTCAGGTATTTCTAGTAGTTTCTGTCAATTCGCTTGATAATACAAGAAGACCACTTGTAGTCCCAAGTAATGTTCGGATAGAGATAGCAGACATTACAAGCCGCTACCACTGCGAGGTCGTCCTTGATGGCGGCAGGCGCGTCAGAATAAAGAACCTCTTAGAATGCATTAGGCACGAACATCCTGCAAAGCTGGTCAGAATAGCAGGCGATCCGGCGGCGTCGGTTATGGCAAAGAAGGTTCAGCTTGCAGAAGATATGCTCAAGATGCCACCAAGTGCAAAACTGATACTAAAGACGTTAGAGTACGAAGGTGCGTTAAGCCAGAAAGAGCTTGCCTCTAGGACAATGCTGCCAGAACGCACGGTTCGACTCTCTTTGTCACATCTGATTGACGGAGGTTATGTCAAGAAAAAGACATCTTTGCGCGATGCGCGCCAGAGGATCTATGAGCTCAAGATTTAGCGGCTGTTCTCAAGAATCCCTCAAATGCCTGTTCGGGCTTTCCCGGCCTGCTTGAAAACTCTGCATGATACTGCACTGCAAAGTAGAAGGGGTGTTCCGGTATCTCCAATATCTCCATGCGCTTGCCCGAGTCAGAGTGTGCAGAAAGTACAAGTCCCGCCTTTTTCATCGCACCAAAGTAGTTCTGGTTGAATTCATAGCGGTGCCTGTGCCTCCTTCTGATCGTAATTGCATTGTACAGTTTGTGCGCAATAGTATCTTTTTTTACAGCGATATCGTGTCCGCCAAGGCGCATCGTACCGCCCAAGTCATGTACCGCTCTTTGCTCAGGCATAAAGTCAATAACAGGGTTTTTCGTATGTGGATCAAGCTCTGTTGAATTTGCGCTTCCAAGGCCGCAAACATGTCTTGCAAAAGCAACTATAGCGAGCTGAAACCCGAAGCAGATGCCTAAGTAAGGTATGTCATTTTCACGCGCAAAGTTTGCGGCTGCTATTATTCCCTCACTCCCGCGCTTGCCAAATCCGCCGGGCGCAAGGATGCCATCATAGTTGCCAAGTGATGCTATCTTTCCCTGTGCTCCATTTTCAAACTTTTCAGAATCTATCCAATCAACCTCTACTTTTCTTCCAATCTTGGCACCTGCATGAGAAAGTGCATGGTAGACACTCACATAACTATCGGGCAGAGTCACATATTTCCCAACTACGGCAATCCTTACGATCCCTTTGTAATCTGAAAATGAATTTGTTGTC
>CAZPIL010000009.1:0-14166 GCA_964586705.1 uncultured Nitrososphaera sp.
CTCGTTCTTGGCAACGTCGAAAAGGCTTGCTGTCCTGTCCTGCTTGTACAGCCATTCTGCAAACTTGGTCAGTACCTTGAGATTGCTGCCCTGATAGGCTTCAGACTTTTGATTGTCCTTCATCCATTCTATGTATTCGTGTATAAGGCTGGCGTTGGCCTGATTTTGTAGCTCGTCTACATGAGAGAGCAGGGTTGCCATTGACGTTCCCAATGGAACCTGAAAGCCCTCTCATGTATTAGAACTCTTCTTTAGTAAAGGTCAGATACCCTAGTGCTTTCATCATAGTGCAGACAAGAGTTATCATCATCCCCCGGCAAGCTTGAGAGCCAGAGATATTAATCATTGTTCGTTACCTGTGTAAATATTTTTACCTAGAGTACAGTGAAAAGTTGCTTTTGGGCTTAAATAATAATTTAGAACGTCTACCTCATGACCGCAGAGGAAAGACTGTTGAAAAAGATCCTTTCTGCGGGGTCGGCCGGAGCGAAGAAGGCTGATCTGCGCAAGGAACTTGGAGAGATCGATTCGACGCTTGAAGGCTTGGTGGACAAGGGAGAGGTTTTTGTAGACAAGCGCGGAAGCGCCTACTATTGCTTCCACAAGAGCCACTATGTACAGAGTCTATTGAACACCGACCCGAGGTTCAGGCTCACATACGACATGATAAAGTCCCTTGAGGAGACTACGAACAGCTCTTCTAAGGAGGTTGCGCGCGCAATAGAGACACTTGCTGGCAATGTATCAAACCTGGCAAGGCTCGTTTCAGAGCGCGGCATTACTGCAACAACACAGGCCTCGGCGGCTCCTACCCGGACAATCAGCATTTCAGATTTTAAAAACGAGTTTGATTCCGCACTTGTAAACTCGGCATCGTCAATAGGTTGGGTGGAACTGGCCAAGATCAAGAATGAAGTCTGCGCAAAATGTGGTATTTCTGGCAATGATTTCTACCGGCTAGTAGGTGAGTTGACAGGCCAGTATCAGGACAAGTATGAACTTTCCACTGGCGGAGGCGAGGGTGTGATGGTCCGGGGTCTGCTTCACGGCTTTGTGAGGTGCATCTAGGTGTATCCGTATAGGCTGGAAAAGAACCCTTATCCTAGCAGCCCGACGCCAACTCTGATGGACGCACAGATTCTCGGCGGCAAGCGCCACAAGGAGGCCAAGTCTGCAGTGCTAGCATGCTTTTCTGACCTGTACTCGAAGCTAAGCACAGGGAAAGCAACTGACAAAGATTTTCGATTATTGACGGTCATCCAGGACGTGGGCTCTGGTAAGACACATCTTGCACTACACATCAAGGGGCTCAAGGAACTTGACGACATGACTGTCGCCTCTTACGTCGACCTGTCGGTAGTGTCACCCAAAAATATGCATAGTCTATATGCTGCAATGCTCGGCGGATTTACAGAGGAGTATATTGCCAAGGTAAGGCGTGCGGTAGTGACTTATGTCTGCGCAAAGGCTGAGCGCGAATCGTCTGCGCGTAAGGTATTCAACTATGGTTTCATGGATTCGATATCAGGCAAGAGCCTCAAAGACAAGGCAGAGCTTGTGCTCAATAACGAGATGGTACCTAACTATTCCGCATTGACACAGGTGTTGAGCAAAGAATTTTCACCTGTTGAAGTTACCATATTAAAGCTGATAGTGGAGGGAAAGTTCAGGGCCGATGCACAGAACGTATCCACACTTGAAGATATTATTGCAAGTCTCGCCGCTCTTGCTTCGCTCAACCTGCGCTTTCTGAAGCGTATAACGGTATTTCAGCTAGACGAATTTGAGTCAGACAAGGAAACAACCGAGTTTGTAAAGGCAGTTATAAACGCACACATACCTGCTGCGGCCCTCATGTTGATATTCACACCATCATCTTACAACGAGATAAGACAGGCAAATGCGTCAGTATTCGATAGGCTTGAGAAGGCAAACTACAAGATAGACCTTGCGGGCTCAAATACCTATGAAGAGATACTTGACATTATCATGGAATACATACGCCACCATGACAGTAGCAATTGCTTCACGCCTGAGGAGGAAAAAGATCTTGCCGCTAAAGTCAAAGTGATCTATGACGAGTTTTCTGACTTTCGAAACGTCAGGTCGATACTCAACATAATGTACCACGCAACAGAAAATGCTGGCAAACGTGATAGCCCTACCATAGACGAACAAGCACTCGACGACACGATAAAGAACGTCTATCCCGGCCTACGCATACGCGGAAGCGTCATGGATGTGCCAATATCCGACTTCATCAAGATCCGCAGAAACTGCAAAGACCTTACGTCACTTGAATTGGGCGTACGCGATGCAGTACGCGACCTTGTTAACTATGCACACGAAGTAGGTGCGGTGGCAAAGCCGCAGAAGACAAACGGCTCCGGCTTTGACGTGATGTTCTCTGATCCCTACGGCACAAAGGTAGCAGTTGCCATAGTAATTAACCAAGACCATGCCAAGAGCTTTGAGCAGATATCAAACACGCTTAAAACGACAGGATTTGTGGACAAGCTCGTGATATTGACAAATGCTAACACATCCGCAGGCACCAATGGAAGTGCGGTAGTCACAATGGACAGGTGCAAGATGATAGACCTCATCTACTTCAGCAACAAGTATAAGAATAGCGAGCTGATGGAAGATGATTCGCAGCGCGCGTTGATGCTGGCCAAGTCCATACGCCTCTGCTAAAAGTTATCTTGCAGAACTGTGCAGGGATAGCGTATGCCCAAGCGCAACTTTGCTACGCTTGAAGAGTTCAAGGCAAACCTTCACGAGGAAGGCGCGACACTCGTCGAGTTTGCGGGCGGCAAGGTGCCGTGCGTACTTGTGAACCCGAAAAAATACGATGAAATGCTACAAAAAGTATACGGCAAGAAAGTTTCTGCCGATACTATGCTTGACATCTTTTACGATGGACAGGATGTCTTTGTGGATCTGAATGTCAAGTTCGCAATTACCGACTTTGAAGAAAATTTCCTGCTCTATGCAAATGACATGTTGGAGTTCTTTGAGGCGCTTGCTGAAAGTGGGCTTCTCGGTCTTGCTCCAAGCGAAAACACCTACTCGAACTCGCAGAACGTCTTTATGATACAGCTGCCTAAAAAAGATGCAGCTGAAAAAGCACTTGCAATAATCAAGTCAAACGCCAAAAAGCGCGTGAAATAGCATGACTGCATACAAAGATGAATTTCCAGAGGAAGATGATAGCCACTATCAGCTATATGGGAAAAGGGCTTGGGAAGTAGAGTATGGAGACAAATGCGAGAGGTGCGGCAAGCGTATTGACGAGTTTGGGTTCTGTGCCTGTGGAAGTGCACAATAGGATGCGACGGCCGGGATTTGAACCCGGGTTACCAGATTGGCAATCTGATGTCCTAGACCAAACTGGACGACCGTCGCACTAGAGCATGTCGATACTGCAAGGTAATTTAAACATGTCCCAGATTATGTGAGCAAAATAAGCGTCGAGTACCCTCTGCTTTCGGTGACGTAATCACCTTCAACTTCTTCTACTACAGCTGTTACGGAAATCACGTCGTGTCTTTGACAGGAATTTGTGTTTATCATGATATAATCGTCAAGCACATCTGCAGCAGTAGTAGTGCTGTCTTTACTCAATGAAAAATTGACTGGCGAACTGGAGCCTATCAAAAGTACCTGATCCTTTTGGTAATTGCCTACGCGCACAAGCCTGCCTTCTCTGGGTGTGGCCTTGAGGTTGACTCTCACAAGACCCAGAGGGTGTGTGACATAATGGTTGGCTCTGTTGACCACTACATTGTATTTGAAAGGGTAGCCTGCAGTATTCTCTGCCATCTTGTTAACGCCGTCATTCATTATGATGTCTACTTTCTTTATCGTCGTGCCGAATCTGTTTATCCACTCGTTGGTAGTCTTGGCTACATTTTGGATTATTGTCTTGCGTCTTCTGGTCTCTTCGTCACCCAGCTGGTACCTGTCTACCCAGTCAGAATAGTCTTTGCTTATGTCTATGATGAACTCGGTACATGTGTTCTGATATTCCTCTATGCTGTTCGCACGCTCTGAGCCTGGGTCGGCAGCAAACATCAGCCTTTTCAAGCATTTTCACAAATAAAAATGTGGATCTAGAGCAAAAGCTGCGCCATCTTCCTTGCTTGGTAGGTTATTATCATATCCGCGCCGGCCCTTTTTATGGCAGTCAAAAATTCTGTCATCACAGCGTTTTCGTCTACCCACCCTTCCATAGCAGCGGCTTTTATCAATGCATACTCTCCTGACACACTGTAGGCGCATATGGGCAGATTTACAGACTTTTTTGCCTGGTACAGAAGGTCTAGGTTCGGGATGGCTGGCTTGATTATTACTGCATCTGTTCCTTCTGAAATATCTTGCTCTATTTCTCGCATGGCTTCGCGGGCGTTGGAGAATGGCATCTGGTACGAACGCCTATCGCCAAATTCGGGAGTTGAATGGGCTGCATCGCGGAACGGAGCAAACAAAGGCGATGCCTGCTTTGAGGAATAGCTCATTATGGCCGTTTCAGAGAAGCCTGCCTCATCAAGGGCTCTGCGTATGGCCTGCACCTGGCCGTCCATCATTGCAGATGGGGCGACAATATCCGCGCCGGCACGCGCCTGGCTGACGGCCACCTTTGCGAGTGTATCAATGCTCCTGTCGTTATCTATTTTTTTTCCAGATACTATGCCACAGTGGCCGTGCGAGGTATACTGACATAGACAAACATCGGTGATGATCGCAACCTTGTCTCCGAAGTGCTTGCGTATATTTTCTACGGATTTCTGCACTATTCCTTTTTCATCAAACGCCGATGATCCCTTGCCGTCCTTTTCTCTTGGCAAGCCAAAAAGTATGATCGACCTAATACCGAGATCTGATAACTCGTCTATTTCTCTGGCAAGTCCTGCAAGCGGCAGGCGTTTTATATCGGGCATGGATGCTATTGCCTGGGCCTTCTTCAGTCCTTCCTCTACAAATACCGGTGCAATGAGGTTGCTTGGGAATAACCTGGTTTCTTGGAAAAGGTCGCGTATTGCCTGAGTCTTGCGAAGCCGCCTGAGCCTTACGTCTGGAAAACCGTCACTGGGCTTGGTCGTCGTCATACTGGAACAACTTGGCCACTATCTTCATTAGCTCGTCTCCTTCCCTGCCATTAGCTTCAATTTCTTTTCTCAAATGATTCATGGGCGTCGATAATATACCTTCTACTATTGCATAAGAGAGCTGCTCAATTATCCTCTCTTGCTCTAAACTTGACTTACCTGCAAGCATGGAAAGTGCTTTTTTCAATTCCCGCTCGCGGATCTGGTCGACACTTTTAAACACTGAAACCACGACTGGTTCTGCTTTCATCCTCTTCATCATGCTATCAACCGACTTCATTTCATCGTTGATCACCTTCTCTGCAGAAGTGACCTCTTTCATGCGAGAACGCATGTTCTTCTCGACAAGCTCTGCAATCTGGTCCATGTTTATCAGCTTAACACCGTGTATCGTGGCTACCTTTTCATCCACCGTCCTCGGATTTGAAAGATCAAAGATCATAACGGCACCATTGCGGTCCTTCATGGCTGTCTGCATACGCTCATGGGTTATCAGGAAGTATGGTGCAGTAGTTGCTACGAATATGAGATCCAGTTCGTGGAACATCGCTACCGCATCTTCGAATCGTACAGGCCTGCCTGCCACAGTCTCTGAGAACGACCTCGCGCGCTCATACGTCCTGCTGGTTATCATAAAATCTACTCCGCGCCTTTTGAGCACCTTTGCCACAAGTGACGCGGCCTCGCCTGAACCTATGAGCATGACCTTCTTGGACTTCATATCGTCAAAGTACTCATCTGCAAGATTCACTGCGACAGATGCAATGGAGACGTTACCCTTGTTGATTCCCGTTGCGTTCCTTACCTTACTCCCTACTTTGAGTGCCCTGTCAAATATCATGGCAAGGTTCGCACTTGCGTAGCTGTTTGCCCTGGCAAATTCGAACGCACGCCTCACCTGTCCTAAGATCTGATCCTCTCCCACCACAAGCGAGTCAAGGCCAGATGCAAGTCTCATGAGGTGCATCACTGCGTCCTTGCCAACGTCGACCTCGACGCTTGCAATGTCTTTATCCTGTAAACCTGCAGCCTTTGCCCACTGCTGCAACAGACCCGCTTCATCCGGGCTCTTTGCTGCAGCATAAACCTCGACCCTGTTGCAGGTCTGGATTATAACACATTCGTCAGCGCCCGCCTCCATGAATGTCCTGTGAGCAGATTCTGCATCTTTGAATGTAAATTTTTCAAGGAGATGGATTGGAGCGTTCTTGTACGTCACTCTGGCATTGACGATCTGTACCGGCAAGGAAAGGTCTTGCGTCTCGACAGAGGCCGTCATTTGCTTTTCATCACCCATTTTTGCAACAGCTCAAGCGTGGCGCTTTTAGCTTCATCAATCCTGTCTTCCTTAATAAGGTTCTGAATCCTCTTACTCCTCAACAAGGCGTACAGGAATTCTTTGCGCGCTTCTACAGTATGTATCTTTGGTCTGGCAGCATTTCTTGCAAATTCCTGAAGCTTGGCGTTTTCCACATCTGACTTTTTGATAACCTTGCGTAGAATACGTTCGGTCCGTATCCTGACCTGACGGGCCATTATGGGACTCTTACCCGATGTCGATATTGCGACTTGTATTACCCCTTCTATGTTTATGATGGATGCGTAGGAAAAGTCGCTATGTGATGGATCGTCTACTGAATATACGAATGCCCCCTTTTCTCTGCCCTTCTGGCAGAGCTTGCGGTTTAGTTCTCTATCATCTGTTGACGCGAGGATCAAAAATGGTTTGTCGTAGCCCTCAAGGATGTCCGCGTTCTTTATCTTGGCCTTAACTACCTCTATCTTGCCTACCTTTTCATGCTCTTTTAGGTACTTGTTGAATCTGTTGCTGATGACCGTTATCCTGCAGCCTTGGCCTAGTAGCGCGTTGACCTTCCTGACACCCTCTGTGCCTCCGCCAACGACTATGGCATGCTTTCCTTTCAGGTTCAGGTCGATCAGCAATTAAATGACACCGAAAAGCCGGGAGTCATTTGCCATCATTTCTTGTTCAGCCCTCAATGGAGTACCTTTTTCAAATAGTTGGCATCCACAGTGACTGGAATCTGGTATGGGGAGTCTAGCAATACAACTGTTGCTTCCTGTTTTTCATAATCTACACGCGTTATCTTGGCTTTCATACCTTTGAATGGCCCAGCTATGACCTCGACTGTATCATCTATTGAAAGTTCTGTTACCGTGGGCTTCTTTATCAGGTATCCTTCTATGTCTTTAAACGGCAGGTCGCCTCTTATCTGCCCTCTGACATGTCTGATGCCTGCAAGACCCTCGTATGCGACATTGGAGTCTGGTGCTTCGACTATGATGTATCCCTTAAAACTGTCTAGCACCATTACAGAGCGAATACCTATCTTTTTGGCATTAACCTTGGTATAGAGCATATCCGCAACCATGCGCTCTTGGCCGCCTGTAGTGCGTATTGCAAAGAACTTGCTGTCGCTCGCCGGCTTGTCGCTTACCGGTACAGGCTTGGCAGTCTCGACTTGCGCCTGTGCAGGTTGTTCTGCAGAATCCGAGTCTGCAGAGGTCTGCTCTACATTTTTCTTTATATCCTGATCAGCCTCAAAGCCGATCTCTTCACCCGAGTCATCTTCTCGGGCATCCTTTAGCGAATCGCTCATGTATAGACAAGGTACGCGGAGCATTCATGCAATTTATAAATTCTTGCGTGCGGTAGAACACTTCAGCTTGCAGCCTCGGGTACGTCAGTTTAAAATACTGCCAAAATCACCGTGATTCTTGCTTGTCTCGATATATACTAGTCGCCTCAAGTCAGGACCTTGCAGGCGTGACGATGTCTGACTACCTCAAATGCGAGGAGGGCTTTGCATCTGACGGACATTCGTCTAAACATAAGGATATAACTCTACATGTGACAAAAGAAAGTCTCCTCACACTTGAAAAACTTGACAGTATCTACCCTGAGGCTCAGGCGTTCATCTTCCTCTCAAAGCATCGGTCTGACAGCGGCATACCCGCTCTTACCTGCCACTGTACCGGTAACTTTTCAGATGCGCCATTCGGTGGCAATCCTCACGAAATCGCTATAGCATGGCCAAGCCTGCAAAAGGCTTACTTGAAAGCCATAACGGCGGCAAGAGTGCCCGGTTATGAGGTGATTATCGAGGCTACACACCACGGACCGACGTCCCTTACAAAGCCCGTATTGTTCGTTGAACTAGGCTCGTCAGAAATGCAATGGGTGGATAAAAATGCATCAAAGGCAGTATGCGACTGCATCCTTTCCGTGCTGCAGGATGTACGACCTTGCAAGAAGGTAGGTGTCGCAATAGGAGGCACACACTACCCTACTAAATTTAACAAACTCTTGCTCGAATCAGAATTTGGACTCGCGGCGGTCGCATCTAAGCATAACCTTGGCACTATAGACGAGCAGATGCTCGGACAGATGATAAAGAAAAGCTCTGAAAACGTGACACACATCATCCTTGATGCAAAGGGCCTCGGAAGTCATAAGGTTCAGGTAACCAAAATGGTCGAAAAGGCTGGTCTTGAAGTAATTAAAGTTTGAAATACAACAGGTCTGTATGAGGGATATGGATCGCCTACTTGTTGCAGGTGAGGTTTATGCCCTTTTAAAGAAAATCCCAGAGGGCAAGGTTACCACTTACGGTGACTTGGCAAAGGCTCTTGGTTGCCCCGGTGCTGCACGCGCCATTGGGAAGATAATGAACGCAAACCCTGACCCTATAGTTGTACCGTGTCACCGCGTAGTGGCTTCAAATGGGGATATAGGGGGTTATGCCTATGGGACAAAGATGAAGAAAGAGATACTTGCAAGCGAAGGTCTATCTTTTGAGGGTGACAGAATAAAAGACTTTGAGAAAAGACGCGCTATTTTGAAAAAGAACTAACGCGCCTTTGCCGTGTTTACAAGTTCACGCAGGTGGGCTAGCGACCTCACGTGACCGCCGTTGACCTGCTTGTAGAGATTCCAGTATACCTTGTTCTCTATCTCTTTGCGCTCCTTCATTACTTTGAGGCGATAGCGCATAGATCTAACGCGGACAACGTAGATCTGTTTCTTGCCTGTCCTAGCGGTGCCTTTGCCCTTCTTTGATCCAGGTCCCTTACCGTGATACTTCCAGACTGAGCGCTTTTTGTGTGCCCTGCCTCTTGAAGTTCCACGAACCTTGACAGTCCATATTGCGCCGCTATTGACAAGCGAGCGTATGTTGTCGCGTGTGATGGAATCTCCGACATCTTCAAGCTTATCCGGCTCAAACCGCACGCGATTGACGCCCACACCGAGGATCCTTGCAACTAGCTCGCGCTTTTTGCGTATGTTGACTACCATCTATTTCTCCTCCTTCTTGGCAAGTTTACCTGCGTTCAATACCTTGAAGCCTTTTTTTGCAGCCTGTTCAATAATCTCCTTGCGCTTGCGCATGCCCACTGTACGGGCCAGCCTTATTGCATCCTTCTTAGGATCAAGGTCTGCCAAGCCTGCTGGGTTATAAATAACGTTATCTGTGTAGCCAGATGGGTGCAGGTTTCTTGCATCGCGGGGACCGCGGTAACCTACTTTGACTAGCTCGGGCACACCTGACTTTTGCTTCCTCATCTTATTGTCCTTGCCCTTTGGCCTGCGCCAGTTCTCTGCTAGCCTGTCATACCTCCAGCTTTCCTGCCTGATGAACTTGGGCCTCTTGCTTGAGACTTTTTTGCGAGCAGCAAGTAACTCCTCGTTAATTACCATAGCGATACGTAGGCATGAAAACCCATTTTTAATAAATACGTTACTCCTTGAAAGCAAAGAGCGTCAGCGTATAGCATCTGTTATTGTACCTTGCATTTGCTGTGCGCCTAATCGATCTGCCGTCATCATTCATCACAGTTCCTGCAAAAAGTCCTGTCATCTCATTAGTTTCTTTGTCTGTAAGTCTGACTGAATATTCCCAGTATTGGCTTTTCTCTATATTGGCTGCAGAGTTCTCTGCAACCTTTATGGCTTCCACAAGCGCGGGTAGGCGCCGCACTGCCTCTGTGTCAAGCTCCTTTGCACTTCCATTGCTGCAGGACCTCACTTCGAGCCATGTATAGGTCATCACCCCCCAAATCGTACGCGCGCATGTATAACAGTTCGCTCCATAGCAGTAATTAGCAGGTATGCGCAAATTACCGGAATGTCAGAAAAACTTGCCTTGGCTGCTACAAGGGTCGGCGCCAGCGAATTTTCGCAGGTGGTCGGACAGACAATAGCAGCAATGCTTGCGGAAAGAAAATCTGGCAAAATTGAAGGCGGCTCGATCAAAGGCAGCCTAATCGAATTCTCAGACATAGGCAGCCTTGCTGTGGTTAGCGACCTACACGGTGACACACAGACTCTTTTTCACATACTTGACAAGATTGGTTACGAGGATTTTTTGTCAGACAAGAAAAATAAAATGATTTTCTTAGGCGACTATGTCGATAGGGGCAGCGACTCTATCGGAGTCTTGTATTCTGTTTGCTTTTTGAAGGTCAAATATCCTGATTCGGTAATCCTGATGCGAGGAAATCATGAAGCGCCAGCAGAGTTTTCTTTCTCGCCACAGGATCTACCATATGAAATGCAGGACAGGTTCGGAGCCAGCGCAAAGACACTGTACCGGCAGGTCATGTCGCTTTTCAGACTTATGACCCTTGTAACTGTAATCAGAGACAGGCTCATACTTGTACATGGCGGCCTGCCTACAGAAACATGCGACATACTCGCAGTATCTGAAGCGCATGAAAGACATGTACATGATAGAATAATGGAAGATCTCTTGTGGAACGACCCTTGGCCTTCAAAAGGGTGGGCACCATCGAACAGAGGAATCGGCCGGTATTTCGGTCTTGACATAACACAAGAATGGCTCAAGTCAACCAACACAAGAGCGGTTGTGCGGGGTCATGAGCCATGCGACGGGTTCAGGATCGACCACTCGGGACACGTGCTAACACTCTTTTCGAGCAAGGAAGCATACCCTGCGTTTGGGGCTGCTTACCTCTTAATTGATGATGGTAAACTCGCAAGTGTGGAAAATGCGGAATACCTTGTGGAGCATGTGGTAATGCTATAGTGTATAGGGTATCTCCACCACCTTTAGGTCCTCTGCAGCCTCGACGTTTCTGTATATGGCAGATGCTTCGGCTACGAGCGCAGATGTTTTGTCATAGCGCGCACTAAAGTGTGTCAGGAACAATCTCTTGACTGCCGCCTGCTTTGCAAGGTTTGCTGCTTCTGTAGCAGTAGAATGCCATGTTTCAAGTGCTTTCTGCAGCATATCGTGGGCATAGGTCGACTCAAATACAAGCACGTCACATCCTGTGAAAAAATGCACCAGCTTCTCTGTCGGCCTAGTGTCGCCTGATATCCCTATTTTTCTACCCTGCCTTGGCGGACCAAGAACTTCAGATGACTTTACCACTCTGCCCCGGTATTCTACGTCCTGTCCACGCTGTAGTTTGCTGTAGAGCTCACCTTCAGGTATGCCAAGCTTTTTAACAAATTCAACATTAAAGTGCCCCGGCCTATCACGTTCATCAAGTCTGAATGAGAGCGTAGGCGTGGAATGCATTGCCTCACAACACGTCACCACATATTCATTCTCTTCGACCACCGGACCTTCTTTTTCTATTGTGTGTATGGAAACATCAAACGTGAGTCCGAAGTTTATTATCCTCTTGTTCTCGAGCAAAAATTCTTTGAGCTTGGGCTGACCGTAGATCTCTAGCGAGCGTTCTCTGCCCTGAAGTGTCATTGTCTGAAGCAGTCCGAGTAGGCCCACGCAGTGGTCTGCGTGCATGTGCGTGATGAATACCTTCATCTTTCTGTTCATGCCGAGGCCGGCCTTGATGAAGTTACGCTGCATACCTTCGCCGGCATCAAATAGCAGAAGCTCGCCTTTGCGCATTATTGCTACCGATGACAGTCCGCGTTCGACAGTTGGCGCGGCTGACGATGTGCCTAGGAAGATCATCTGCATGTTTGCCAATACAGAGGATACTATATAGGGGTGGATTTATGTTTGTCAGAAATCTGGCTGAATTAGCTGGTCGAGCTGGTGATGTTGCGGAGCGATGGCGGCATCATCATCTCAAGCACTATGTTCGTAAACTTTCACGAGGGAAATATCCTATTCTTGCCATAGCTGCTATTACCATGCGACATGGTCTATAGCATATTGGAAGTGATTGGACAAAAGGTTTGAGCAACCTTGACCGTTTTCCCTACTATGTGATTCGAATCTATTAGAATAGAGATATCGCCGCGTCTGCAAGCAACTTGCTCAGGTCTACGGTGGCGTACTTGCCGGGTATGGAGTTTGTCGCTACTATTTCCTGAACCCCTGATGCATGGATCTTGCTATCTGCATCACCAATAAGAAGCGCATGGGCGCACATGGCGTATACTCTGTCCGCACCCGCCTTTTTGAGGACGTCTGCTGCCTTTGCTATGCTTCCTCCGCTGCTTATCATGTCGTCTACCAAGATTGCGTCTCTACCTGAAATATCCACGCCGACGTTCGGATCTACAGCCACCTCTCCTGTAGTCCTGTCCCTGGTTTTTTTAAGGGCTACTGAATCCGTATTCAGAAGGCGAGCAAATTCTTCTGTTCTGCCAGCACCTCCTGTATCCGGAGATACTGCTATCGGCCTTGACAGATTCATACCGGCCGCGTGCTGGGCAAGCAGCGGCATCGAGGATATGTTCTTTATCCTTGCAAAGTGCGCAAGGGCTGCCTGGCTATGTATGTCTATAGTTACAACAGAACCCACACCTGATGCTTCAAGGAGTTTTCCCACCAGTGCGATGCTTATGACTTCACCTTCAAGAAACGCCTTGTCCTGCCTTGCATATGCCAAGTACGGTATAACTGCACACACCTTGGCACCTTCGTCCGCGCATTTACGCGCAATCATCATAGCCTGCAGAAGATGCGAGTCAGTAGGCGGATAAGTGGACTGGACTATTATGCATCTCTCGCCGACCTTTTCTGCAAGCTTTATCTTGCTCTCGCCGTCGGAAAAGATCTTGAGTTCCGCATGTATGAGATTGGCATCTAGGTGAGAAGCCACTCCTGCGGCAAGCTCGGGCGAGGAAGGTCCTGCTACAACTGTTAGGTCGGACAAGCGCTTTCTTCTTCACTTGTTCCGCCCAGCATCTTATAATACCTATTCCTTTTCGATTTAAATAACCTGTATGGGCGAAAAATACTACCAATGCGCGTCCTTGCAGTTACCGGACTCCTACTCTTGTTGACTGTGATGCCGGCTTACGCACAAGAGTTCTCTTTTCAAAATGAGTCAACCTTTGTAGACCGGGCGAACATATTCCACGTATTTGGCGAAATACGAAATGAATCTGATGTTGCTGCAGGTAATGTACGTATCACTGCGTCATTTTATGATGCCGATGGTAATATTTTGTCTGAATACACACAGGCACCAAAAGTCAGGGTGATGAATCCTGGAAGTGTCGCGCCGTTTGAAATGCGCTTCCTTGACCCAACAACTGTGGACCAAGTGGCAAATTATACACTTATTGCATCCGGCCAAGAAGCGGAGGTAAAACCAGTAATGCTAGAGATACTGTCTGTTAACTCCCGCCTTGACGTGCTTGGAGTCTACTTCATTCATGTTGATGCAAAAAATGAAGGCACCGAAACTGCGACAAATCCTATTGCTATTGCGACACTCTATGACACGGATGGAAGGGTAATTGCCATAGGTGAAGCACTTGCGGAAGGCGGAGACAGAGTGTCAAATATGGTACCTGGCCAGGATGCAGGCTTTGGAATAGTCGTAGCCGAACGTCTGCAGACATACAAGGCAGCCCAATTCAGCTTGGTGATCGACTCTGACCAGTATGTCTCTGAAGTAGTTGTTCTTGAGGCTGCCGGCGCCGGCGCTAGCACCGGCAGAGACCTGACCGGCAGCAACAGCGACTGCCTTATCGCGACAGCTGCATTTGGAAGCGAACTCGCGCCACAGGTTCAGGCATTGCGAAGTTTCAGAGATAGTGTAGCATTAAGCACATTCGCTGGTTCTAGCTTCATGACTGTCT